>JAQWCT010000158.1 GCA_028705785.1 Sulfurospirillaceae bacterium
GTCTTTGGTTATAGGCGCTCACGGTGCCACTGAGGCGTGTGTTGTCTTTGTCTAAGAATCCTTACATGTAAGGATTCTTAGACATTCTTCTTTTGATAGGGGTTGAGGTTTGGCATTTGCGAAACCACAACCCCAAATAAAATCACACCACTTGCCATCATCTCCGTAGGGTTAAGCGTTTCTCCCAAAAATAAGTACGCCAAGAAAACGGTAAAGACAGGGATGAGGTTGACAAAAACAGATGCCTTTGAAGCTTCGATGCGACTAAGGGCAAGGTTAAACATCCCATATCCACCGATGGTGACAACAATGCCTAGGTAAAAAATCCAGCCAACCGTTTCCATGGTTGGGTGCATCTCCAAAGTGTTGTATTCCCAAAGTGCTAGTGGCAAAAAGAAGATAGCGCCTACAAAAGCTTGTGCTGCAGTTAAGAAAAGGGCTGAAAACCTTTGACTGAGGTAACGAATAGCAATAGCATACCATGCCCCACACACCATCGCTAAAAATTCTAGTGTATTACCCAAAAGGGGATTGAGCGCATTTTCACTGCTTTGTGCACTAAGACTAAGCCAAATAGCACCCAAAACAGCAATGGCTGAGCCTGTAAGTAACCTTTTCCCAATGACTTCTTTGAGCGCAATACCCGCTCCAATAGCCGTCATCAAAGGCATCATGGAGGTAATCATTCCCGCTTGTGACGCGGTAGTATATTGGAGTGCTTTGGCTTCGAAAATGAAGTAAAGACATGGCTCAAATGCCGTCATGAGCAAAATATATTTGATGTCTTTTTTGGTAAATTCTAGTTTTGTAAAGCCTTTGATAAAGTAGACAAAACACAAGCTCGCCACAATCATACGACCAAAAACCACGCTCATGGGACCCATGGGTCCAATCGCAGACTTTAAAGCAATAAAAGAACTTGCCCATGTCATCATCGCAGTGAGTAAAAGAACGATACCTAAGAGGTCAATTTTTTTAGAATTCAAAAAGGAGCCTTTGCAAAAAAAGATGTGGAATTCTATCTTTTGTTTGCTAAAACTCGAGATTATGGGTAAAATTATTTCATGGAACTATTTAATATCAGAAATTTTATTTTTGTCATTATTGTCATTGCAGGTTTTCAGTATTGGAAATCAACACAAGAGATTGAGGTGGGAGGTCTTTTTTTGCCACTAAATACAAAAATCCTTGCATTTGGGGACAGTTTAACCTATGGGTATGGCGTTTCTAAGGATTTGAGTTACCCTTCAAAGCTTTCAGAACTCTTACATGTAGAGGTTTTCAATGAGGGAATTTCGGGAGAATTTAGTGAGCAGGGTTTAGCAAGATTGCCTGCACTTTTGGAAAAATATAAACCTCAAATATTGGTATTGTGTCATGGTGCCAACGATATTTTAAAACGCAATGACCTCAAGCCTACCAAAGAAAATTTAACTAAAATGGTTTTGCTTGCCAAAGAAAAAGGCATTTTTGTTCTCCTCATAGGTGTACCTTCTTACGATATTCTTACTTTCAATGTACCTTCTTTATATTATGAAGTTGCCAAAGAAAATAATCTTTTATTCGAGGATAAAATACTTGAAAAAATCTTTGAAAGTGAAAATCTCAAATCAGACCTTGTGCATCCTAATCAGCAAGGTTATGAACTAATGGCTAAGGGTATTGCTAAGTTATTGAGTGAAAATTATCGCAGTTATGTTTATTAAGCCGTAATATTTCATGAAAATCATCATAGGAATCATACTATTGCATAGTCTACTCTTTGCGACAGATGCCAGCATGGTTTTAAGTGAAGAAGAGAAAAATTATCTACATCAACACCCTACGATTAAAGCGTGCATCAATCCTGCATGGATGCCTTTTGAAGTACTCACACCTGATGGCAAATATGAGGGCATTGCGGCTGATTTATTAAAATTGGTCATACAAAGAGTTGGTTTAAATCTTGAAATCATTCAAACCTATACTTGGGAAGAAAGTCTTGAAAAAGCCAGAAAAAAGCAGTGTGATATTATCAATTTTATCAACAAAACGACTGAATATGAAAAATGGCTTCTTTTTAGTGAGCCACTTTTTTCAGACCCTAATGTGCTTATCACCAGAGAAGAACACCCTTATATTCATGATCCCAAAGAGTTGTTGCATGAGAGTATAGCCATTTCAAAAGGCGATTCTTTATTGGAGCGATTTAGTAATGAGTTTCCCAATATGATTACTTTTTCAGTGGCTAAGCAAGAAGATGCTATTCTCATGGTATCTGAAAAAAGAGTGGATATGACGATTCATTCTTTGATGGTTGCCGCACATACAATTAAAAAAGGAGGTTTTTTTAACCTCAAAATTGCAGGAATGCCTCAAAACTTTACCAATTATTTTAGAATAGGCATCACCAATAATAACCCTCTATTACAAAGTATTTTGAACAAAGGGGTAGAGAGTATCTCTGCACTTGAAAAAGACAGAATTATCAATAACCATGTTCCCATCATCATCCAGCCTGGGATGGACCAAAAAATGTGGTATGTCGTGGCGGTTATTATGCTGAGCATTGGCTTGATTTTGCTGTGGAATTATACGCTAAGGCAAAGGGTAAAAGAAGCACTTGATATTAATTTATCGAATCAAAAAATAATGATGCAACAGACCAAAAAAGCAGAATTAGGTGAACTCATAGGCAATATTTCACATCAATGGCGAGAACCTTTGTCTAATCTGAGTAGTATCAACTTGATGATGATAGGTTTGTTGGAACATCATAAAGAGATTAACAAAGACTTTTTGTATCAAAAACTCAAAAATATCGAAAATACCCTTGATTTTATGTCTCAAACGATGCAAAATTTTCTAGAGTTTTACAAACCCTCCATTATCCAAAAAGAGTTCAATATCTTTGATTCCATTCAACAAGCACTTTCCATTGTTGAAACCAATATTATTTCATATGATATTCGTATAGAATTTGTAGGTGATAAAGATGCCATACTTTTTGGTATCAAAAATGAATATATGCAAGTATGGTTGATTTTAATTAACAATGCTATTAATGCTTTTAAACAAAGGGGAGTTGAGACGAAGATTATTACTATTACCATTGGTGAGAAAAGCGAAATTAAGTTTTGCGATAACGCGAGGGGAACGATAGAACCTAGTGATTATACCAAAGGGGTAGGGCTTTTAATGTGTAAACAAATTCTAGGGAAATACGGTAAAACATTAGTTTTAAAAAATATGCCAATGGGTGTTTGTGCGATAATTCATTAGATACCTAATTTATAGCCAATTTCAGGAATCGTATAAATCAGATTTTTGCCCACTTTTTTACGCAATCTCATGATAAAATTGGCAATTGCCCCCTCACTAATATCTTCATAATTCCAAATAGACTCAAGCATTCTATCTTTTGTGACAACTTGACATCCATTTTCTATTAAGAGTTTAATAAATGCGGATTCTTTTTTATGAAGTTCAACGCTGGTTCCATCTTGAAGATAAAAAATATGGTTTTGCTGATCGAAGATACATCCATTTTTCAAAAGGATACTGTTACTTTTGGTAAAAGAGCAAGCACATTTTTCAAGTGACTCAATAAAATCTTTATATTTGATTGGCTTGAGAAGATAGGCACAAAGATTCAGAGGAATAGCCCTAAATAAAAATTCTTCATTTTTATTTCCACTTAAAACGATGATAGGAATGTGGGCATCCATTTTTCGAATGGATTCAATAAAGGAGAGGCCATTTTCATGATTGAGTTTAATGTCACTGATGATAATGTCGATTTTTTCGGCTTGGAAAGTTTGATTTGCGCAAGTTAAGTCTTTGCAATACCAAATTTTATGTACAAAAAGCTCTAAGAGTGTCATAAAATTTTGGGCAAATTCTTCATTGTTTTCGACGAATAAAACATTTTTACTTTTTAAGATTTCCATAATAATTACACTATCCATTTTCTTTTAATTCTATCTGCATAACGATAAAAGCATCTTTAAATTTTGACATCACAAATACATCACAAAATGTCAAAATTGTGTATGAATGGTATGTGATATGAGAGTTGTAGAATGCTTATCGTAAGAAATTGAGTATAAAAAATCTTAATGGAGGTACGCTATGGTAAACAGTGAAAGTACTGTTTCAACAAAGGTTCTTTGGGGGTTTGTTGCTATCTTGGGGGCAATAGCTCTTGGCTATGTCGCATTAAATAGAGGCGAGTCGATTAATGCCATGTGGATATTAACAGCATCTATTTGTGTTTATCTAATTGGTTATCGTTACTACAGTCTTTACATTGCGGAGAAAGTTCTTAAAGTAGATGCTACGCGTATGACGCCAGCATTTCGTCATAATGATGGTTTGGACTATGTTCCAACCAATAAAGTTGTTTTATTTGGACACCACTTTGCAGCCATTGCAGGGGCTGGTCCATTAGTTGGTCCTGTTCTTGCCGCACAACTAGGATATTTACCGGGAATGTTGTGGATTTTAGCAGGTGTTATTCTTGCTGGCGCCGTTCAAGACTACATGGTACTTTTTGTCTCCACAAGAAGAGATGGTAGATCTTTAGGCGAAATGATTAAAGCAGAAATGGGAAGTGCAGCAGGTGTTGTTGCCCTCGTTGCTTGTTTTATGATTATGATCATTATCCTAGCAGTTCTTGCTATGGTTGTTGTTAAAGCGCTAACGCATAGCCCTTGGGGAACATTTACCGTAGCCTTCACCATTCCATTAGCCTTTTTCATGGGAATCTATATGCGATTTATTCGCCCAGGTAAAATCCTTGAAATTTCAATTATTGGACTTACTTGTTTAATTGGTGGTATTATCCTCGGTGGACAAGTGGCACAAAGCGCTACATGGGCACCTTATTTTGACCTTAGCGGAGTTGCTTTGACTTGGGCATTGGTCATTTATGGTTTTGTGGCTTCTGTACTTCCTGTATGGTTGTTGCTAGCACCAAGAGATTATCTTTCTACTTTCTTAAAAATCGGCGCAATTGTTGGTTTAGCCATAGGTATTGTTGTCTTAATGCCAACGATGCAAATGCCATCAATCACACAATACGCAGCCAGTGGTAAAGGACCTGTTTGGGCAGGAAGTATGTTCCCATTCTTGTTTATCACGATTGCTTGTGGTGCGGTATCAGGTTTCCACGCACTTATCTCTTCTGGAACGACACCAAAAATGCTTGCCAATGAAACTCAAGCACGATTAATCGGTTATGGTGGTATGTTGATGGAATCATTTGTCGCGATGATGGCATTGATTGCAGCATCTATTATTGAACCAGGTGTTTATTTTGCGATGAACAGTCCTATGGGCGCGCTTAATCCTACAGGCTTAGCAGATGTTGCAGCAGCTGCTGCAACAACGGTAAGTACTTGGGGCTTTGTCGTAACACCTGATGTACTTACACAACTTGCAGCTGATGTTGGCGAAAAAAGTATCATCTCTCGTGCAGGTGGTGCTCCTACCCTTGCTGTGGGTATGGCTCAAATCATCCATGGCGCACTTGGTGGACTAGGTTCTATGTCTTTTTGGTATCACTTTGCTATTCTTTTCGAAGCACTCTTCATCCTTACTGCGGTTGATGCAGGAACAAGAGCGGCACGCTTTATGTTGCAAGATTTATTAGGGCTTATTAATCCTAATTTGAAAAAAACAGACTCTTTGTTTGCAAATCTACTTGCAACTGCTTTGGTCGTTGCTTCATGGGGTTACTTCCTCTATGTGGGCGTTGTCGATCCATTGGGCGGTATCAATACGCTATGGCCATTGTTTGGTATCACCAATCAAATGCTAGCAGGTATTGCACTCATGTTCTGTACCGTTGTTTTGTTCAAAATGAAACAAGAGAGATACGCATGGGTTACTATCGTTCCTGCAACTTGGTTGGCTATTTGTACGATGAGTGCAGGTTGGTTAAAAGCATTTAGTTCAGACCCAGCCGTTGGTTTCTTTGCTAAAGCAAATCAACTCAAAGATTTATTAGCAAGTGGCAATTTTAAACCAAATGCAGTCTTTAAATCAGTCGAAAAAGTTGAACAAGTTATCTTTAACAATCAGCTTGATGGCTATTTGATTATGTTCTTTATGCTCGTCGTCGTTGTCATGGCTTACTTTAGTGTGATGGCATGTTTAAAAGCTCGTAAATCAGACAAGGTAACAACTAACGAAGTTCCTTATGCTCCAATGCCTAGCAATGCAGATGCTATTGTTAGAGGAATGGCGCATTAAGTTGTCAATAAAGAGGTTAGCGCAAGCTAATCTCTTTACATGTAATATGAGGAAATGCTATGTTTGATAA
>JAQWCT010000159.1 GCA_028705785.1 Sulfurospirillaceae bacterium
TATGGGGGTAAAGAGTTCGATGAGATACTCTTACAAGGTCTTCAAGAAAGCATTGAACAAACACATGAAGATACCCTTATCGTTCTTCATCAAGAGGGAAGTCATGGACCAACCTATTATAAACGATACCCTGATAACTTCAAAAAATTTACGCCTACTTGTGATACACAAGATTTAGAAAAGTGCTCACAAGAGCAAATTGTGAACACCTATGACAATACGATTTTGTACACTGACTTCGTCATCAATGAAGCTATCAAACTCTTAGAAAAAAATGAGAAAAATTACCAAACATCGCTATTTTATGTCTCTGACCATGGTGAATCTTTAGGAGAAAATGGGGTTTACTTACATGGTATTCCCTATTTTATAGCTCCCGAGGCACAAAAGCATGTTCCCGCTCTTTTTTACCTTGGCAATGGCAATGAAAATCTCAAAAAACTCATTGCCAAAAAAACAGAAAAATTTTCACATGACAATCTTTTTCACACGATTTTAGGCGTTTTCAAAGTTCAAACCAGTGAATATAATCCAAAACTGGACATCATCACGCTTTGATGACTTCTACTTTGATAGACTTAAAAGCCGCTGTTAAGATGAGTTCATCACATCTATCACCAAAAAGATGATTGATTTTCGACTTGGCGTGATGGAAGGTGCAAAAGAGTGTTTTGGGTTGTACTTTATCGGTGAACTTTACGAGAAGTGGTGAAGTTTCGCCAAACTCAGTTTTAAGTATCACTTTTTCACTCGTAAAATCTGCCGCATCATTTTCATTGACTAATAAAATATCTTCATCGTAGCGTTTGTTGAGCTTCTCGCTTCGCTTGGTTTGGGACGCATTGTTATATTGCGCTATCGTTCTACCCGTAGTGAGATGATACCCTGTGAGTTTTTTTTGGGCTATCTCTTGCACCATGCCTCGAAGTTGATATTGGTGATAGTGAAACTCACCGTATCCATCTTCTGTTCTAAAGTCTAGTTGATGAAGTATGGGTGTATCTTCGGTATGTACAGGCCACTGGAGACCTCTTACGCGGTGTCTTTCCAGTCTATTGTAACTCGCCCCTGAAAAACGACGATAGGCTACTTCTCGCACTTCATCCCAAATCTGTTTTGAATCTTCATAGGCGTAGTTTCCGCCCATCTTAGTATCAAGCAGTTGGATAACTTCCCAATCATCAGGTAAATCAGATTTGACGAGGGGTTGGGAGAGGTGAAGACGGCGCATCGCATTGACATAGACACCCGTTTTTTCATACGCCGATTTGACACCAATGACGATGTCCGCACGCGAAGCGATTTCCGTCATAAATAGCTCTTGCACCAAGATAAACTCTACATTATCTAAGGCTTTGTTGACCTTGTTAAGATTGGGATGGATGTGCGTTAAATCTTCACCCATATTGATAACCGCTTTAATGCGCCCTTCAATCATCGCATTTACCAGCTGTGGCGTCATCAAACCTATCTCTTTAGGCTCTTGATAATCTGGCGCATAGTAAGGAAGCATCCCCATATCGCATGCACCTTGAACATTGTTTTGACCACGAAGCGGCATCAGTCCTGCACCTTCCTTACCGACATTTCCTGTCATCAAGGCTAAGTGCGTTATCGCCATGACGGCGTAAGAGCCATCGATATGTTCGGTTATGCCAAGACCCCAGAAAATCATCGACTTTTTGAGCGCATATTCTCTTGCCACTTTAGGAATCATCTTGCTAAGATACTCATAACCCTCAATGGTTTCAAAATATTTTGGATTGGCATATGGGTCGTTTAGGATTTTGTCTTTAAAAGCCTCAAAACCTTTGGTTCTATCTTCTAAAAAATGCTCACAGTAAAGCTCTTCATTGATGATGACAAAGGCAAGCATATTGAGGATAAGTAAATTGGCTTCATGGGGGATAATCCCCTTGTATTTGGCAAAGCGGTGGAGTGTGATTTCTCGCACATCAAACACGGCTAGATTGTCATGTTTACCTGCTACTTCGACGATGCGATTGGAGATAATGGGATGGGCTTCGGTAGTGTTTGAACCGATAACTATCATAAACTCGGTATTGTAAATATCATTGTACGGATTGGTCGCCGCACCTTCACCAATGGTGGTTCGCATCCCTTTTAGGCTTGGAGAATGGCACACTCTCGCACAGTTATCGACATGGGGAGAATTAAGTGTGTGGCGGGTGAATTTTTGTAAAAGATAGCCACTCTCACACGAAGTTCTAGCACCTCCGATAGAGCAGACACTTTTTTGCCCATAGACTTTTTGAATCTCGCTCAGTTTCATAGCCGAAGCTGTTGTGGCACTCTCAAGCGTTGTTTCGTACCACACATCATCAAAATCCACTAAAGTTGAAGCGATTTTTGCTTTTATGGTAGGATTTTTATCCAAAAAACTTTTTTTAATGCGAGGAATTCTAAGGCGATCGGGTGCGTCTATAAATTCATATCCATATTTGCCTTTAATGCAAAGATTGCCTTGGGAAACGACACCGTAGGGATGCGCAAAAATACTTTGGATTTTGTTGTCTTTAACCTTAGCTGCGATGTCACAACCGACACCACAATAGGTGCAAACACTGTCTATAATTTCGACATTTTCCATTTCAATTACTCGCTTGCGCCACTTGAATAGAAAAAGTCACCATGTACAGACTCATTTTTGAGTTTTTTAATCGCTCCAGCTAAAATGGCATCGTAACGCTCTTTGTCAGCTTTTAGACTCTCCATCGTAACGGCTTTATCGACGCTATTAACCAAATCATTCATGACTTCGCGTTCTTTCTTCGTCAATCTTTTTTTAAGCATTTTTGCCAACTCGGCTTCATCTTTCAATGCTCTTTTATCGCCCATCACCATTTTAATAATTTTGGTGGCTTCTAATTCATTTAATTTCATCTATGTCCCTCTTCATTATGCTATTGATTGGAAATTGTAGCATAGAAAAAGAGAATAAAATTGAGATTAGCGCACTTTTCGCTTCAAAATTTTGATGTCATTAAGCATCTTTACTGCTACTATGGTGAGAATCGTTCCTGCCACCATAGCGATACTTATCGTCTCATCCAAGAAAATAGCACTCAGTACAATAGCGGCAAAAGGCACTAAAAAGCTAAAGGAACTAACCTCTCTTGCCCCCAATTTTTCGATACCTACAAAATAGACTGTATTGGCAAAAGTGGTCGATAAAAGCGACATGCACAGCATATTAATCCAAAATTTTGAATCGTACTCATGTGATACCATAGCACGACTATCGATGACAAAAACCCATACTAAAACGATCATCACCACATACATGTAAAAGGTAAATACGATTGGCGATATAGTGGTTGATTTGGAACTAATGATGGTTAATACAGCCCATAAAATAGACCCTAAAAAGAAATAAAGATTTTGAATCAAAAAGATTTCTTCGCTATCCAAAGACCAAACATTAAGCATGGTCAAAACTCCTACCGCGCCCAATCCTAGTGCAAAAGTATCTCTTCTCGTCACTTTTTTAGTTCGCATTAAAGCAAGGATGATAAAAGTGTTAATCGGGATAAGTGTTGTTACCATCGCACCACCCAAAGAAGCAGTGCCATACTTCGTACCCAAATAATAAAAATTCATATACACAATAAGCACCAACGAAGATAAAACTACGAGTAAAAAGCTTTTAAAATCAATCTTAAATGACTGTTTGAGCATGATAATAATAGGAACCATCGCCACAGCAGAGATAAAATAGCGCATAAAAATCATCTCATAGACATCGATATAATGACAAATAATTTTTACATTGATCCAAGAAGCGCCCCACGCGACCATTGAAAGAAACAGTAAAAAGAAAAATAGGTTTTTATTGGGCATGAAAACTCCTTGTGCAGAAGTCTACAGCGTTTTGAGTTAAGAATATAGAATAAAATTGCTTTTTTGCAGGAGTGTCTTAGGCGAATACCCATAAATCTTGCGAAAATTGCGGATGAAATGCGACTGATCACTAAAGCCTGCTTGGAGCGCTGCGTGAGTCAGTGAAGAACCCTCTAACACCAAAGATTTCGCTTTATAGATTCGCTCACTCAGAATATACTGATGGGGTGTGATGCCCATATGGTCTTTAAAAAGCCTTACAAAATGGTACTTACTGAGCATCGCCGTTGTGGAAAGCTCATCAAGCAAAATCTCATTTTCAAGGTTTTCATGGATATACTCAACCACCATCGAAATATTCTTTTTCGCTTTACATGTAAAGGGATGAGGCACGGTTTTGTGGTCGTAGTGTGTGATGAGGTAGGCGAGGGCTTCCATGAGTTTTATCTCAGAACTCATAGCTTCTTCTTTGGCATAAACACTGTGAAAAAATTGACGCAAGAGTTGGTAAAGCATTCTATCGTCGATGATATGTTTTTCAAAAATAACCATTTTTGATTCGCCATACATCTGCTCGTATAAATTACTCAAAAGCTCGACGCTGGGATAAAAGTTGGTGTATTGCCACGCGTGTGAATCGCCATGATGCACCTCACCAGGGTTGATAATGCGCGTTGCATACTGATAAGCAAAGCTGGGTTTCCGTCCATGTACAAATGACTCAAACATGCCATTGTGGGTAAGCCCAATCGTGTAGGTATCGTGAAAATGGCTGGTAAAAACGCCATTCGAACTGGCGATATTTTCAAAAATAGTATCGTGCAAGACAGAGGGTTTCATGTTTTTATTATATCCAAATGCGTTATCTTAAAATAGAACAAAGTTGCGTTTAATAGTACTTAAACTTCACCGCTTGACCTCTTCCTTCCATGCTTCCACCCCAACTTTTCCATGAAGAGTCTGTTTTGGTATAGCGAACATAGATGATGCCATCGGCTTTGAGTTTGAAAGCTTCTTCTTGCAATTTTGCATTGACTAACTCTTTACTAGGTGTTGCACCAAAAGGTGTTGTTTGACTTACCATAGCGGAAACATCGCCTAGCATCGTGTAAGGTCTATCGATGTCAAGTTCGCTTATAACTATCTTTTGGGGCGTTTGAGGGTTGATCGCTTCTATCTTGGGAGTGGATTCTTTGTTTTGCCAAAACATCATAGAACATCCAGAAAATACCAAAGAGACCATCAAGGCACCAATACAAAACGATATGCGTGAAAAAAACATCGCTACTCCTTTAAACATGAAAGAGATTATACACTATAATACGCTACATGTAAAAAGGAGTTTGGATGGAAAAAGTCATTCGTTCTTTGGTAAAACAGGCTATTTTAGATGAGTTTGATAAAACGCAAAGCATTGATACCAAAATGTTGTTGGAAAAATACCCTGCATTAGCGCAACAAAGAGCTACTTTTGTAACCTTAAGCCTTGATGGTAGACTTAGAGGATGTATCGGCTCACTGGTTGCACATCGCACCTTACTCGATGACCTTATTCATAACGCCAAATCTGCAGCATTTGAAGACCCAAGATTTTATCCACTCTCACCCGAAGAGTTTAAAAAAGTCGTGATTGAAATCTCGCTTTTAAGTCCACCAGAGCCTCTCTTGTATGATTCTATTGAGGATTTAAAATCCAAAGTTAGCGTGGGAATTGATGGCATTATCTTGCAAAAAGAGGGCAAAAGAGCAACCTTTTTACCTCAAGTTTGGGAGCAATTACCAACCTTTGAACACTTCTTCTCACATCTATGTCAAAAAGCGGGTTTAGGGGCAAATTGTTTGGAGCATCATCCCGACATTTGGCGATACCGTGTTGAGAAAATAAAATAATGAATTACTTTACATGTAAAGATGATAAACTCACCTGCCTTTTATGCGCCCACTACTGTAAACTCAAAATAGGGCAAATAGGTCTTTGTGGCGTCAACCAAAACATCGACAATACAGTTAAAAATCTTGTCTATGGTTATCCTAGTGCTTTACATGTAGACCCTATAGAAAAAAAACCACTCTACCATTTCCTGCCCTCATCCAAAGCATTTTCACTTGGAACCATCGGCTGTAACTTCAAATGTCCTTTTTGTCAAAACTGGAGTCTTTCACAAGAAAAATCCTTACATGTAAAGGAATATTTCTCCCCTGAAAAAATCATCACGCTCGCCAAAGCCCACCAATGTGAGTCTATCGCTTACACTTACAATGAACCTACCATTTTTTGGCCTTATGCTAAAGACATTGCACTTTTAGCCCACCAAGAGAATATCAAAAATATCTTTGTCACGAATGGCTTTGAATCTAGCGAAGTGATAGAGGACATGGTAGGGCTCATCGACGCAGTCAATGTCGACCTCAAATCTTTCAATGAAACCTATTACAAAAAAGA
>JAQWCT010000160.1 GCA_028705785.1 Sulfurospirillaceae bacterium
TAGAAACGCTAGTCGCCCAGCGATTGATTTACATATCAAACAGCTTACGGACATCAATGAAATTACGCTTATCATCGGGCTTTCGTTTTTGGTCATTGGTAACTTTTTAGGTGGCATTTGGGCGAATGAATCGTGGGGAAGATATTGGGGTTGGGACCCTAAGGAGACTTGGGCATATATCTCCATCATTATCTATGCGATGGTCTTACATGTAAGGCTGATTGCAAAGTGGTATTCACCTTATCTTTTTGCGGTTTTATCGCTTGTATCGTTTGCTTCTATCTTGATGACTTACTTTGGGGTAAATTTTTACCTCGCAGGAATGCACTCTTATGCCACGGGTGACCCTGTGCCTATTCCTTTGTGGGTTTATGTGTGTAGTGGTGTTGTTTTGAGCTTAATTGTTTTATCGTATCCAAAGAAAAATTTGAAGGAAAAAAATGAAGAAAATTAAAGTATTTGCCATAATAATGGCTTTAACAACGCTACTAAGTGCGGGAGATATTTTTGAAGGTGTTGTCGTTGATACGCTTGATGGTGGGGGATATACTTACCTACAAATTGAAGATGCTAAAAAGAAATACTGGATAGCCGTTGAGGGCGCTAAAATCGATAAAGGTATGGAAGTTCGTTTCACCGAAGAGCTTAGAGCTAAAAATTTTGAAAGTAAAAGTTTAAATCGCGTCTTTGATGAAATCGTTTTTGCCTCAAATCTTCAGTATCGAACTTCTGTTTCCGAATCAGCCAACCTAGCATTAATTACTCAATTGGTTAAAGTTTCGCCTTATCAACAAAAAGATACCATAAGTGTAGCAAAAGCTTTGAGTGAGCGAACAAAACTGAATGGAAAAACCATCCATATCCGTGGTAAAGTGGTCAAAGTCTCACGAGGCATTATGGAGCGCAATTGGATTCATATCCAAGATGGCACAGGCGAGGGTGATGAGGTTGGTCGCATCGTTTTTACTTCCAAAGATGATACGCTAAGCGTAGGGGATATTGTTACCGCTCAGGGTGTTGTAAGTGTGGATAAAAACTTTGGTTCTGGTTATGTCTATAAAATGATCGTTGAAAATGCTTCTTTCAAAAAATAGTTAGACCTAAGAGGATTGGTGGATGCATCAAATACAAAGTAGTAAAGAGTGTATCGCAAGCATACCGCTTTTTGATGCACTCTCTTCATCTGACATCGATACGATAGCTTCTTTTTCCGCCATTCGTACCTATGGACAAGGCGATGTATTGTTTTACGAGAAAGATGATAAAGACGCCATTTACTATGTTATCAGTGGTTCTATCAAATTTTACAAAGTTGACCGATTTGACAATGAAATCTTTTTATATAAACTCTATTCAAATTCTTTGATTTACAATGTTTCAAAACTCACCGATAGCTTTTTCGTCAGCTGTTATGCTAACGCTGAATTTTTAGAAGACAGCAAAGTTTTGATGATACAAAGTAAGCCTTTTCGTGAGATGATTTACGCCAATCATGGCTTAATGACCAAAATTCTTCAAGAATCTTTTGCGATGATTCAGCAGATGCAGTGCATCATCAGTCGTGATGTGGTGTTTGATGGGACAGCCAAAGTGGCGCATATGCTTGTCAATGACCTTAGCAACTTCAACAAACTCAAAAAGCATGAAATCGCCTATATGCTCCATATCCAACCCGAAACACTTTCTCGGATTTTAAATAAGCTGACCAGAAATGGTACGATAGAGATTGAGAAAAACAGTGTGGTTATTCTCAACGAAAAAGAATTAAGAGAGATTTACGAATGAAACCAACAGCCATTAGTGCCAAAATGAAACTTGCGGGGGGACTTTTGTCCTTTGTTATCGTCTTTATTATTGGACTCACTGTCATTATGAATCAGATGAGTAAAAAAGATTCTCTTATCATCAATATCGCAGGTAAAGAACGAATGCTTTCACAAAAGATGAGTAAAGAGATATTTTTTATCATCCATAGACATGAAAATGATTTTAGAGAGCTCAATACCGCAGTAAATTTATTTGAAAATAATCTCAAGGATTTGCTCTATGGAAATAGTGCTAAAGGGATTTATGCTCCACAAAATGAGAAGATAGAGTCCAAACTAGAAGAGGTCATGAAGCTATGGATACCTTTTAGAGGCGAAATTGAAAAGCTTAAAAAGTCTATCGAAGAGGTGCGCCCTGATATCGAAGTTTTGACACAAAAAACCGAAAAATTGCTTTATCTCTCTGATGTGGTTGTCAAAAAAATGGTCGAAGCCAATCTGGATGGTGTACATATTGATGATTCTGGTCGCCAAAGAATGCTTTCTCAACGCATGGGTCTTTATGTTGGCAGATTTCTTCGAACTGCTAATGCTCAAGATTTTGCGATGTATGCAGATGCTAAAGCGTTGTACGATAAAACACTCAAAAGTTTTTTAGATGACCCACAAGTCAAACATGCTCCCCAAGTACAAAAGATCGTTGAAGAAACCAATGCTTATTGGGAAGATTTTGAAAACTATTTGACGAAGTTGATAGCTATCGAAAATGATATTAACAAATATATGTTCTATGTGCATGAAAAAAACATCCAACTTCTCAATGCCATGGATGATGCGGTGTGGCTCTACACCGACCACAGTGAAGCCAAAAATGACCTCTTTTTAAAATTTCAATACATGGCACTCATCATCGGTTTTGTCATCATTTTGTATGCTTTTGTGATTTCAAAAGAGATTATCGAGCATTTAGAGAGCTTTGTGCAAAAAGCCAAAGAACTTGCCAGTGGTGACATCGGGCATATCAAAAGCCACAGTGTCGTCTTGCCTGAAAACAGTGAAGATGAACTCAAAGAAGCCTCTTCACACATCTCGCTCTTTGTCCAAAAAGTCAATCTTGCCATGAGCGAATCCGAAGAAGCGCTCAAAAAAGCTGAAAATGCCGTCTCCCAACTTCAAGACCTCGCCGAAGAAGTGGAAGAGGCCATCGCCGATATGGGTATAGATGAAAATGAGAAGCGAAAATTTGACAAAAATGTCAACGCTACCGAAGACATCGCCATCCAATCGGCTGAAAATCTCATCCATGTCACCAAGATGCTTCAAAAGCTTAAAAAGAGTTTGAATGCAATGGTGGAGAGTTCGGTACAAGATAAAAAAGAGGTTTGAGGATACTTGTTACGATATTTACACAATAAAGGAAGAAGAGAATAATCGTTTAATTTTTAACCATTACTTGATAAAAAACAAGGTTATAATAGGAATGTATTAATAATCGTTATTTATCTAAGGGGGTTTTACATGTTTCGCAATCTTTCAATCAAATCCCGTAATATTTTACTAGCAATTGTTGTGGCTCTGGGGCTGGGGATTATCCATATGACGGTAAAGATTTTTCATGATGAAGAAAAATCCCTTGTTAGCCTTCATGCCAGTGTTGCTCAAGTGCGTGAATATGTTTTAGAGTTGCGAAAAAATGAAAAAGATTTTTTAGCACGACAAGATGTGAAGTATTCGAAAGCGTTTACTGATAATCTCAAAGAACTCCAAGAACATAATCAACAAATCATCGTGGATAGCCTTAAACTAGGGATAGATATAAAAGAGTATAAGCAATTACAAGGTGTAATTGAAAACTATGCAAAGGTATTTACTGAAATTGTGGCGGAGAAAACAAAATTAGGCTTGACACCAGAAGATGGGCTTGAAGGAGCATTGCGGCAAGCTGTCCATAATGCAGAAACTGTTTATAAGAATTATCATGATTATGAAATGCAAACATTGATGCTAACACTTCGCCGACATGAAAAAGATTTTATGTTACGCTCTTCAATGAAATATTTTGATGCGCATACGACGACTTATCAAAAGGCATTGGAATATATCAAGGCTCATGAAACATTGGCACCTACTCAAAAACTCATAGAAGCTTATCGTCAAAGTTTCATAGAGTATGCAAAAGCAACTGAGCTTATAGGTTTAAATGAAAAAAGTGGATTACAAGGTAAACTAAGAGAAACAATTCATCAAACTGAAAATATTATCGCACAATCTATCAAGACTATGGACAATGAAATTAATGCAAAAATTGCGAAGTCAAGCATCATTTACTTTGTCGTAGCTGGAGGTGTTGTGACTGTTGTACTTGTATTAATCTTACTCATTATTCGAAGCATATTGGTTCCTCTACGACAACTCACTGATGCCATTGTCTCCAATGAACGGGATTTGACGATGCACTATGAAGTACCTAATAATGATGAGCTTAAAGAGATCGCTGATGCTCTTAATGGTTTTATGGAGAGATTGCGTAAGATTGTCTTAGGTGCTATTAATGCGAGTGATGAGAATGCAGCGGTGGCACATGAACTCTCGACAACTTCTAACAACATCGGAAAGCGTGCTGAAGAAGAGAGTAAAATCGTTGAACAAACAACTCTCACAGGCAATCAAGCAAAAGCACAAATAGAAGAGTCAGTAGGTAGTTCAAAAGAAGCTAAAAAAGAAATCGAAGAGACCAATGTATCTCTCATGGAAGCCAATAAAATTTTTGGCGTACTTATCCAAAAGATAGAGCAAACAGCGTCTGTTGAGGGTGATTTAAAAACAAAAATGGATGCCCTTTCTCAGGATGCCGATAAAGTTAAGGGTGTATTAAATGTGATTAACGATATTGCAGACCAAACCAATCTTTTAGCGCTTAACGCCGCTATTGAGGCAGCACGGGCTGGAGAGCATGGACGGGGTTTTGCTGTTGTTGCCGCTGAGGTTCGACAGTTAGCCGAGCGAACGCAAAAAAGTTTGGGAGAGATTAATGCGACAGTGAGCGTTATCGTCCAAGCGATTATGGATTCAAGTGGGCAAATGGATTTAAATGTAAAGCTCTTTAGTGAGCTAGTCAAACAATCAGAAGAAGTATCCGATAAAATCGCCACTTCTGTTTCATTTATGAAAAACTCTATCCAAGTGGTAGATAAAGCAACGGATATGTCTGAAAAATCAGGAGATGAAATCAAAAAAGCGATGGATGAGATTAATCATATTAATCAAATCACAAGCAGTAATGCAAGAGATATTGAAGAGATAGCTTCAGCCGCAGAACATCTTCATAGCGTCACACAAAATCTCAACAATCAGTTGCATTATTTTAAAGTTTAAAAAGGGGAGTATTTAATAAGTTAGAAGGCTCGTATCAATGATGCCTTCTTTCTTCTTTGCTTCATAATATCCATATCTTTCATTGTATTAATTATCGCTCTTCCCATAAAAGCTTACCACCAAGGCTTAAAAAAAGTACTCCAATACTACGATTGAACCAAAGCATAAAAGCACTACTTTCTTGAAGTTTATGCGTGAATGTCATGGCTGTCCATGCCACAAAGATATTCCATAAAGTTCCATTGATGTCAAAGATAATCCCTAGAAAAAGCATACTGAAAGCCTTGTTTGCTGCCTCTACATCCACAAATTGTGGCAAAAATGCTAAGAAGAAAAGGGCTACTTTTGGGTTAAGAACATTGGTTAAAAATCCTTGCCAAAAAATGGTTTTGAGTGTTTGATGCAACGATTTTACCTTTACATGTAAAGGGGTTTTAGTAGTACGCAACATTGTAATACCAATGTAAATAAGGTAACATGCACCGATACTTTTAACGATACCAAATGCCATCGCAGATGTTGCCAGTAAAGCTGAAAGTCCAATTGTTGTCGCAAAGATATGCACCATACACCCAGCGCCAATACCGAGAGCTGCAAAAAATCCCGCACGAAACCCTTGTGCGCTCGAGCGGCTGATGATATAGAGTGTATCAACGCCTGGCGTGATATTAAGAAGCAAACCAGAGATGATAAAAAGCCAAAGGTCATGCGTTCCGAACATGAAAACCCTTTTCTAAAGATTTTATTTTAATGAATCTAATTTATCCATATTCATTGACTCCCAGAAAGAAGTCCTAAATGAAAAATTGTGCCATTTCTTAATGCCATATTTTTCAATACCGTCTTTAACAGTATTCCGCAATACATCAGCGTTTTGGATACCAGTAATATCCGCCAAGTTTTCAAAATTTTTATGTTGTGTTGCACGGATAAAAAATGGAAAGTCTTCGCTATATCCTGCATAGTGAAATGTTTGTGGATACCAACATTTATATCCATCTGGTTTTATGAGAGCCATTAATAACACCAGTAATTCTGATTCAATA
>JAQWCT010000161.1 GCA_028705785.1 Sulfurospirillaceae bacterium
GTTGGTCTGTTTATTGGATGGGAAGGCGTGGGTCTTTGTTCATGGTTACTCATTGGTTTTTGGTATCACAAACATAGCGCTTCTTGGGCTGCTAATGAAGCGTTTATCATGAACCGTATCGCTGACCTTGGTATGCTGATGGGACTTTTCCTTATTTACTGGCAGTTTGGTACATTTCAGTACGATGTCGTTTTTGCCAATATCCATTCCTTGGATGTTAGCATTGTCACGACGATTGGTATCTTTTTGTTTATCGGAGCGATGGGTAAATCAGCTCAATTCCCTCTCCATACTTGGCTTGCCGATGCGATGGAAGGACCTACACCTGTATCCGCACTCATCCACGCAGCGACCATGGTAACAGCAGGTGTTTACCTTGTTATTCGATGTGGAGAAATTTATGCTGTAATCCCACAAGTGGGCTTTGCAATCGCATCACTTGGTGCATTTGTAGCCGTTTTTGCAGCCTCAATGGCGCTTGTCAATAACGATTTGAAACGCATTATCGCTTACTCTACACTTTCTCAGTTAGGTTATATGTTCGTAGCCGCAGGACTTGGCGCTTATTGGATAGCACTTTTCCATCTGATGACACACGCATTTTTTAAATCGCTACTCTTTTTGGGTGCAGGAAATGTTATGCACGCCATGCACGATGAACTTAATATCAAAAAAATGGGTGGATTGTACGGCTCGATGAAAGCAACTGCTATCTTGATGAGTGTCGCTTCTGTTGCCCTTGCTGGTATCTACCCTTTTGCAGGTTTTTTCTCTAAAGATATGATTTTAGAAGTAGCCTTCAATGAAGGTGCTTACTTTTTATGGTTTGCTCTTTTCATCGGAGCTGGTATGACAGCATTTTACAGCTTCCGTTTGGTCATGCTTGTTTTCTTTGGTGAAAAAGAGCACGAAAAACATGGCATTCATCATCCACATGAAGCACAATCTTTTGTGATTTATGCTTTGATGCCTTTGGGACTTTTGGCAATTATCGCAGGATTTTTTGAGCATAGTTTTAGAGGTTTTGTGACACGACTTTTAGTCAATTACGATATTCATATCGCACATGGAACAGAAGTATTGCTCATTGCTGCAACATTAGGGATTGCTATTAGTGGGATTGCTTTTGCGATTTACATGTATAGTCGTGGTGGTTTTAGCAAATCACTTGAAGAGAGACCTTGTTATAAGATTTTGATTAACCAATATTTTATCCCGAAATTGTATGAAAACTACATTATGAAACCTTTTACGGTATTGTCGTATTTTGCTTGGCAGAAGATTGATATCAAGATAGTAGATGCTACGGTTGATATGATTGCTAAAATACTGTATGCAACGGGACAAAAAACACGAAAGATGCAAAGTGGAAATCTCTCTGATATGCTTAGATGGATGGTAGTAGGTATCGTTATTTTGCTCATTCTCGCAATTTTTTATAGACCAATGGCTTAGGAGCAAGAGATGGATCACATTTTATCTTTAATCGTATTTTTCCCTGCAATTGCAGGACTTTTGGGCTTTCTTGTTCATAAAGATAGTATTCGAGCATTTGGTATTAGTGTCAGTGCTATTGAATTTGTACTGACTATCGTATTATGGCTAGGATTTGATGGTAGTAGTGCAGGTTATCAGTTTGTTGAGTATTACTCCTTGATTCCTGCTTATGGTATGAGTTATTATCTTGGCGTTGATGGTATTTCACTCTTTTTAGTGATTTTGACAGCCTTTACGACGATGATTGCTTTAATTGCTCTTAATATCGAAAAAGATGTTAAAAACCTTATCCTTTCTGTATTTTTCCTTGAGATGACGATGGTAGGTGTGTTTTTAATCCTAGATATTATTTGGTTTTATGCATTTTGGGAGCTCTCTTTAATACCAATGCTTTATATCATTGGCGCATGGGGTGGAGAGCGAAGAATGTATGCGGCTATTAAATTTTTCCTTTATACTTTCGCAGGCTCTGTTTTGATGCTAGTGGGTATTTTATATATGGGCTTTTTATACCATGAAGCAACAGGTGTTTGGAGTTTTGCTTTGCCTGATTGGTATTTATTGCAAATTCCATTTGAGATACAATTATGGCTTTTTGGATCATTTTTCTTAGGCTTTGCTATTAAGATACCGATGTTTCCTTTCCATACATGGCTTCCTTATGCACATGGTCAAGCACCTACGATTGGTTCTATCATTTTAGCCGCAGTTCTTTTGAAAATGGGAAGTTATGGTTTTGTACGATTTTCACTCCCACTTTTCCCTGATGCTTCGGTTTACTTTTTAATTCCTGTTGCCATTCTTGCCATTATCATGGTTATTTATGGTGCGATGGTAGCATATGCTCAAGAAGATATGAAACAAGTGATTGCCTATAGCTCTATTTCACACATGGGTATCGTTGTTTTGGGAACTTTTGCTATGAATGCTGAGGGTATTACAGGTTCAATCTTTTTAATGTTAAGCCATGGAATCGTGAGTGGTGCACTCTTTATGTTAGTAGGTGTTATTTATGATAGGCGACATACTAAACTCATGCGAGATTTTGGTGGTCTAGCATCAGTGATGCCAAACTTCGCCACGATTTATGGCATTATGCTGATGGCTTCAGTAGGACTTCCTTTGACAATTGGGTTTGTGGGTGAATTTTTATCTTTGGCAGGTTTTTATAAAGTAAATTGGGTTATGACGCTTCTTGCAGGGTCTGGCATTATTTTAGGGGCAGTTTATATGTTAACGCTTTATAAAAAATCCTTTTTTGGTCAAATTGTCCATGAAGAAAACAAAACGCTTAAAGACCTTAATGGACGAGAGTTGACAGCACTGATTCCTTTAGTGGTACTTGTTGTTATTTTGGGTGTCTATCCTAAGCCGATACTCAGTAGTATTGATATGAGTGTTAAAAAGATGATTGTACTCATGGAGCAAAAAGCGACTGAACAAAGTACCAAAGACCTTATCATCAATGTCAATACCATAGGAGGAACCAAATAATGTTAGAACCTATTTCAATCAACATCGCAGGGCTTAATTTACTCGCCTTGCTTCCTATGGCTATCTTAATTGTAGGAGCGCTAGCTATTTTGTGTGCTGATTTAGTCACAAAAAATATCGGACGCAGTTTTTACACGATGATTTCTATTTTGTTTGTTATTCTGGATTTAGGTGCAGTCATCGGTTATAATGGTCCTATAAGAGGTTTTTTTGATGTTTTACTCGTTGATGGGATTGCCATTATTGGACAAGTGATTATTCTGGTTGCATCAGCCTTCTTCCTTCCACTTTCTTTAAGCAATCATAGCTTTAAAGAATTTGAGATGGCAGAGTTTTATGCTCTTTTCTTGTTTATGGTCGCAAGTTTTCAATTTATGGTCGTCAGTGATAACTTGATTTTAATTTTTATTGGTCTAGAAACAGCCAGTCTTTCACTCTATACACTTATTGCCATGCACAATCGTGCTAAGTCGTTTGAAGCTTCCATTAAATACTTTACGATGGGTGCATTAGCAGCAGGTTTTTATGCACTTTCAGCACTTATTTTTTATGCCATCACAGGCAGTGTTGAAATACATCAAATTGAAGAAGTGTTAATTGCGCGAGATTTTGAACCTCTTGTTGCTATTTTAGCGGGAACTGTTTTTATGATAGGTGCTCTTGGCTTTAAAATAGCGTTGGTACCATCGCACACATGGACGCCAGATGTTTATGAGGGAAGTTCAGCGCCACTTGCAGGGTATATGGCAGTTGTGCCTAAAGTCGCAGGTTTTATCGTTGCAATGAGACTCTTTGAAATGCTTGTTCTCTCAGGTGTTGTTTGGTTGGAATATATTCTTTATGGTGCCGTTGTTTTAACGATGACAGTCGCGAATATTACGGCATTGGTTCAAGATGATGTCAAAAGGATGTTGGCATTTAGCTCTATTTCACATGCAGGTTTTATGATGGCGGCTATTTTGATAGGAACAACCCAAGCCAATACAGCGCTTTTTTTATATTGGTCTTTGTTTATGTTCGCTAACTTAGGAGCATTTACGATGCTTTGGATTGTAAGGCATCGCCAAAATCTATGGGATGAACGCTATCAACATCCTTTTAGTAAGTTCTCAGGGATGGTTAAAATTATGCCAGCGTCTGCTACGATTATGGGTATTTTTATGTTTGCCCTTGCAGGAATGCCTCCATTTTCTGTTTTTTGGGGAAAGCTTTACTTAATCAGTGCCGCAATTAATAGCCAATTTATCTATCTTGCTGTTATTATTGCCTGTAATAGTGCTATTGCTGTGTATTATTATACAAAATTGATTATTTACATGTTTATAAGAGAACCTATTGCCAATACCAATGATGCAAGTCTTTATGAAACAAATGCCTCTACACCACTTAAGGTTATCTTAGGAATAGCTGCAATGGTGACAATGTTTTCTATTTTATTTGTAGAACCATTGCTCAATATTATCACTAAATATGTGACTGCTAGCGGATTTTAAAAAAGAGGTGGATTTTCTCACCTCTTTATATTTTTTGCTATAATTAATTCATGAAACACCTTTTACTCCTTATTTTTGCATCCATACATCTTTTTGCAATCAATATCATTTTAAACAGTGGTAAAGAGAGCCAGACAAAGTATGCTATCTTACATATTATCGATACATTGCCACTTTCTTGCGAAACAATTGTAGGAGAATTAGGCAAAAAACGCTATTTATGTAAAGCAGATCGCCCTATTGAGCAACCCATTGAATCCAAAAAAATGACACTTGTTGAGATTGATTTTTATGGCAAAGGAAAAGAATTTTACATAGCCATTGACCCTAAAGTTGAGTCAAAACTTATCCCCATGGAAGAATCTTTGTATGAGAGTAAAGAAGTCCTCAAAAATCCCAAACAAAAGCAATACAAACATTGGATGATTTTACTCCAAGATAAACCTCTCTATAGCAATAAACCAGTCGACAATGGACTTGATTTTCCTATCGTGTATGAAAAATATCAAAAGCCCTATGTAGGAGCGCTTGACCTCAATGGTGCACCTATATCGTATGCACAAAGTAAAGATATACAACTCTATTTGGATATCAAAAAAGCATTTGAACATGGTGATTATGATGGTGTTGTTAAAGATAGCAAGAGAGTTTTAACAGCTTTCCCTCAGTCTATTTTTCGAAGCGAACTAGAGCTTTATAATATTCGCTCAATGGATAAAATTCTCAGTGCCAAAGGTGAAGATAGGGCAGGCATTGCGTTTGATGAAAATGATATTGTAGCCTTTGCCAAGAAGTGGACTAAAGAGTTTGCAAGTGATGAAAATATTCCTGAAGTATTTATGCTCATGGCAAAATCTTATCTTAAAATTGGTGCGAAGTCTGATGCAAACTATTTTATAGATATTTTGGTGAGTGAACATCCTCAAAGTTCATTTACCAAAAAAGCTATTTTACTTTTTGCTGATAACCTTTTTGCTAAAAGAGAAAAAGATAAAGCACTCAAACTTTATTTAGAAGTTTTATACAGTGCGACAGATTTAGATATTGCCTCTGAAGCTGCGATAAAGTTAAGTGACCACCAAATGGATGCTGGTAAGCTTAAAGAAGCAAAAGAGTATCTATTGAAAGTCTTAGGGGCAAATGCTGCCTTTTTACTCAAAGACAAAGAAGAGAGTTATAAACTTGCGAAGCGCTTGTATGAGCATAGACTTTATGATGTTGCGGCTAAAGTTTCTGATTTATTACTAGACAATACGCCTAAAAAAGAGGAAAGTAGAGAGTTGCTTCTGAAAGAGAGTGGGGATTGGCATGCTAAGGCGGATGATGTTCAAGATGCTTATGCGAGATATCAAGAGTATTTAGCGGATTATAAAGGGAGTGGTGAATATGTTGAAGAGGTGACGCAAGCATTAGATGCACTTTTCTTCAAACTCAATGAAACGAATGAAACTAAATTGGCAAACTACTATGATAAGCTTATTGGTACCTATGATAATGCGATTGGTGAAAAAGCATTGATTGAAAAAGCCAAATTACTTTTCAAACAAGGAAAGTTTGATGCCATTTTAGCGATGCAAGAGACTTTACTTAAAGTTGCAGATAGTTATGATGTTAAGCCAGAAGAGTTAGTCTATACTTCTGCGAAATCACTGGCTTTAGAGCATATGAAAAAAGATGAG
>JAQWCT010000162.1 GCA_028705785.1 Sulfurospirillaceae bacterium
CATAAAGAATTTTTACGAGAAGTCCCTAAATTTGAAACGATGATCGCTAATTCTGGTATCGTCTTGTTCAAATTTTATTTTTCAGTCAGTAAAGAAGAGCAAGCCAAACGATTTCGCGAGCGAAAAACAGACCCGCTTAAGCAGTTTAAACTCTCTCCTGTAGATGAAAAATCACAAGAATTATGGGATCAGTATACCATTGCTAAGTACTCTATGCTTCTCTCCTCTAATAATCCTAGATGTCCATGGATTATTGTAATGTCTAATGACAAAAGAAAAGCAAGAATAAACACTATCAAACATATCCTCAATAATGTTGATTATCCTGACAAAGTCAAAAACAAACATTTAAAACTTGATACAGAGGTTATACGAAGTGGTAAAGAAGAGATAGAAATTATGGAAAAAAGCCTTCAAAGCGACGATCTCGCACATTTAAATGGTTAAATAAAATCTTTACATGTAAGGCTTTTGACCTTACATGTAAAGCTCAGTCGTTATTCTACTTCAGCGTCGATGACATCATCATCTTTTTTAGATTTTGGCTTAGCTTGTTGTGCGCCCGCATCTTTATTTTCATCTTTTTTGTACATAGCTTCTGCGAGTTTATGGCTTGCTTCACTTAAAGATTTTACTTTTGCATCAATCTCTTCTTTGGTTGCGCTCTCATTGGCTAATGTATCTTTGAGTGCCTTGAGTTCTGCTTCGATTTTTGCTTTCTCTTCAGCACTAATGGCATCGCCCATTTCACCTAAGGATTTTTCTGTTTGGTGAGCAAGAGCATCCGCTTGATTTCTGGCGTCAACGGCTTCTTTGCGTTTTTTGTCTTCTTCTTTGTGAAGTTCCGCATCTTTAACCATTTTCTCAATTTCAGCATCGTCAAGTCCTGAACTACCAGAGATTTTAATCTCTTGAACTTTACCTGTTGCTTTATCTTTTGCAGAAACAGTCAAGATACCATTGGCATCGATGTCAAAAGAAACTTCAATTTGTGGTACACCTCTTGGAGCTGGTGGAATGCTCTCAAGATTGAACTGACCTAGTGATTTGTTATCTCTTGCAAACTCTCTCTCACCTTGAAGTGCATGAATCGTAACGGCTGGCTGATTATCTTCTGCTGTTGAAAATACTTGAGATTTTTTAACTGGAATAGTTGTACCTTTTTCGATGAGTTTTGTCATAACTCCACCCAAAGTCTCAATACCAAGGCTCAATGGAGTTACATCTAAAAGAAGAATGTCTTTAACATCACCCTTGATAACCGCACCTTGAATCGCAGCACCGATGGCTACTACTTCATCAGGGTTTACAGATTTGTTAAGCTCTTTTTCAAAGAACTCTTTGACTTTTTGTTGAACCAATGGAACACGCGTAGAACCACCAACCATAACGATTTCTTTAATCTCAGCTTTTTTCAAATCAGAATCATTCACAACTTCTTTGATTTTTTTGATAGTCAAGTCCACTAAATCTTCAATCATAGATTCAAATTTAGCACGAGTCAGTTTTTTCACAAGGTGTTTAGGACCACTTGCATCTGCTGTGATAAATGGTAAGTTAACCTCTGTTTCATTCGAAGATGAAAGTTCTTTTTTAGCATTTTCAGCTGCTTCTTTTAATCTTTGAAGTGCCATTACATCTTTTTTAAGGTCGATACCTGATTCATTTTTAAACTCACCTACTAACCAGTCGATGAGTCTATTGTCAAAGTCATCACCACCTAAGAATGCATCACCACCTGTTGAGAGAACTTCAACAACATTATCACCTGTTTCTAGAACAGTAACATCGAATGTTCCACCACCCAAGTCATAAACGACGATTTTTTCAGCTTCTTTCTTATCTAAACCATATGAAAGTGCCGCAGCTGTTGGCTCGTTGATGATACGAAGAACATTTAAGCCTGCAATCGTACCTGCTTCTTTCGTTGCTTTTCTCTGAGAATCGTTAAAGTATGCAGGAACAGTGATAACAGCGTCCGTTACTTCTTCGCCAAGATATGCTTCAGCATCTTCTTTAAGTTTCATCAATACTTTTGCACTGATCTCTTGAGGTGTATAAACTTTACCATCAATTTCAATCGCACATGCACCATTTCTATCAACAATTGCGTATGGAAGGCGTTTTTTAGCTTCAACTGTTTTTTCTTCTGTACTCATCAAACCCATAATTCTTTTGATAGAGTAAATCGTTCTCTTTGGATTGGTAACAGCTTGTCGTTTAGCTGTATCGCCCACTAAAACCTCTTCTTTATCTGTAAAAGCTACGACAGAAGGAGTGGTATTTTTACCCTCTTTGTTAGGGATAACTTTCCCCTCACCTCGCTCAAATACACATACACAAGAGTTTGTTGTTCCTAAATCTATACCGATTACTTTTCCCATTTTTTATCCTTTATGTTTTATTTGTTTTATTTAACGATACTTACCATTGCTGGTCTTAAAATACGCTCTTTAATCTTATAACCTTTTTGGAAAACCTGTAAAATCTCTCCTGAACCCTTTTCCTCACTCTCTAATTGCATCACTGCTTCATGGAAATTTGGATCAAATGCCCCTTCAATATTTACAAGCTCTATACCATGTTTTTCAAATGCTTTTCTAAACTGTTCGATGGTCAAACTTAAACCCTCTTTGACTTTTTCCAATAATTGCGTGCTTTCCACATCAAGATTACTACCTGAGAGAATTGCCATTTCTAAAGAATCAATGACAGGCAACAAATCGCGTGCAAAAACTTCATGCGCATAAGAAATGGCTTGCATTTTCTCTTTTTCAAGTCTTCTTTTCATATTATCAAAATCAGCATTGGCTCTTAAATACTTGTCTTCAAGCTCTTCAATCTTAGCATTAAGCAAGGACACTTCATCAACTGCCTCTACTTCACACTCTTCAGATTCACAACACGCATCAGAAGTTTCTTCAACTTCTTCTTGTATTGGTTCTTTTTCTATTTTTTCATCCACATTTTACTCCTTAACTTTGTTAAAAAAACTCTCAAAATCGCTCTCTATGCGTCCAAAGCAAAAAAGCTCTACAGAAGAATCATTATCTTTAATATGCGCTTTTTGTTTGATTGCCATACATCCACGAGGGACAAACCCATCAAAATAAATACCATCTTGCAAAGACTCTAAAAAATGGAGCTTTTGAAATCTATCAATAAAAGCGTCATTGCGTAGCTCTTTAGCAATGGCATACATCTCTTTTTCACCCTCTTTTAAAATAGGTGCTTTTGAAAAAATTGCAGAAAGTTTGTCATGTAACTCATAGAGTCCAACTTGCGCAGAGATATCTTTGAGTTCTCTCATAGAACAGCCCACAAGAGTGTTTAAAAACTGTTCAACCTTGGTGTTGTATTTTAAAACAACTTCTTGATTTTCAAATACCAAAATCAAAAAACGATTTTGCGCACAAATCAACTCTTTAAAAGTACCATGAGCACTTTTTTCAAGTACACAAAAAAGATGATGTTCTTTGCTTGAAGATTGCATTTTTTCAACGCTTTTGATAGGAAGGGGCTTTGTTGTATCAATTCTATCCATCCAATAATCTACCAAAGCATTGTGCGTAGGAACCCTCCCACTGCTTACATGTAACTGAACTAAAGAACCCTCATCAGAGAGCTTTTTGAAATAGATACGAATGGTTGAAGGCGACATATCGAGTGTCATCTTCATTTGTAACTCAGAAGAACCAATCGGCATCTTTGATCTTAGATACTCTTGAATGATAGACTCTAAAATCAGCGTTTGCTTCGAAATCTTTTTCATTTTAGCACTCTTCTTGTTTAATTGCTGATGAAATTATACAACATTGAGTGAGTTTATGTCAAGTAATAGTTCATTGGGCATGAAAAAGCATCATAAGGTATAGAAAAAAAAGAAAAGTAGTGTGAGAAATAAAATTATGCGGTGTGTTTGAAGTGTTTTTTGTCTCTGAAGATATATTTTAAGAAAGCTTTGAGCTCTTTGCGAACTTCTTTAAGTTTAGAATGAAAATCTTCCTTTTCACTCATGGAAACAAAAATATCATTTAAAGCCTGTCTTTCACTCTGGGTTAAAGTACTCATTTTTGCTCCTTTAATTCACTAGAAATGCGTTTGATTAAACGCAAAACATCATCATCTTCAAGCTCTCCAAGCATCCTAAAGATGGCTTCTGCTGCTTGAGGTTGTGAATTACCAAGTTTCCAATCTTGATAAGTTCGCATTGATACACCAAGTTTTTCAGCCATCTCTCGTTGAGAAATCTTTTTGCCTAGAAACTTAGACTCAACAGCATTATGAAGAAGATTAAAAATATCATTTGTTTTCATGGGTAAGATTTTAGCAAAGACTGCTTTAATTACACATAAATACGATTATTTCAACCGTAATTATACCTAAAAAATAACAATTTACTACTGTTTTACTTATAAAATTACATCTTTTACTCAATATTTTTATGTTTTATACGGTTTTATGTATAAATAATGCATAGAAATCTCTATGATGTCAAACTAAACTTTAAAAAAAGAAAAAACATGGGAATAAAAAGGAGGAGAAGTAAAGCGGTCTAGAACCGCTTTACATGTAAGAAAAGCTAACTATTTATCTCTGATAGAGAGTTCTTTGATGACTTCCATATACTTAACGAAATCTGTTCGCTTAAGATACTTCATCAATCTTTTTCGTTGCCCTACAAGTTTAAGAAGACCTAATCTTGAAGAGTGATCTTTTGCATTGATTTTTAAATGCTCTGTCAATTCTTTAATTCTAAAAGATAGAATTGCAATTTGAACCTCTGGAGAACCTGTGTCTCCCTCTTTTCTACCGAACTTGCTAACGATGTTCGCTTTTTCCGCCGAACCTAAAGCCATAATGACCTCCTGATTGGTAATGTATTTACTCTTTCGAGCCTGAAATTATACCTTGTTAAACAAAATTATTTATTAAAGTAACTATTTATAATCGAGTCAAAAATTACCTTTTGAATTAAAGTAAAAAATAACTTTTATTTAGTACAATATTTCTCTTATTTAAATTTTGAGGATAAACAATGTTATTAACTAAAGCAAGCGAATATGCGCTGCTCTCACTGATTATGATCTCTCAAAAAAACACACCGCAGGATGTGGATACACTCTCTAGTCAACTGGGTATTTCAAAAAGTTTCCTAGCAAAAATTCTTCAAGCTCTTGCAAAAGAGCATATTTTGGACTCCTTTAAAGGAGCACATGGTGGTTTTATGCTCTCTTTAAAACCTGAAGACATTACTATGAAGATGATTGTAGAGTGTGCTGAAAAAAAACAAACTATGGTTTTCGAATGCTCCCCTGCTGCTTCTCGTTGTCCTGGAGGAAAGGGTGATTTTTGTCGTGTCTGGCCAATCCTTAATAAACTTCAATCAAAAATTGATGGTTTTTTAGATAATATGACACTTAAAGATATCATCGAAGCTTAAAGGCATTTTTTGGCAAAAAATCAAAACGGACTCTTAGTCAAAATTGCTCCATTCTTAGAACCTATCGTCAAGTCTAAAGACTTAACCATAGTTATTTTTATCATTGCTATTCTAGCGATTATCATGGTGCCTCTCCCTAGTGCCATACTCGATTTTTTCCTTGTTATCTCTTTATCTATTTCTGTTTTGGTTATTCTTATTGCTATTTATATCCCTAAACCAACCGATTTAACCACCTTTCCAACACTGATCTTAATTATCACGCTTTATAGACTAGCGCTCAACATTTCGACGACAAGAATGATTTTATCTAATGGTCACCTAGGAACCGATGCAGTCAGTGACATCATCTCTAGTTTTGGACAATTCGTCGTTGGTGGAAACTATGTTATCGGTGTTATCGTCTTTACGATTTTAGTACTTATTAACTTTATGGTTATCACTAAAGGTTCTGGTAGAGTTGCGGAAGTTGCAGCACGATTTACCCTTGATGCGATGCCCGGAAAGCAAATGGCCATCGATGCAGACCTCAATGCTGGGCTTATTGATGAAAAAACGGCTAGAAAAAGAAGAGAAGAAATCATCCAAGAAGCAAGCTTTTATGGCGCAATGGACGGTTCGAGTAAGTTTGTTAAAGGAGATGCCGTTGCGGGTATCATCATCACGATTATCAACATTGTGGGTGGCTTTTTAATTGGTGC
>JAQWCT010000163.1 GCA_028705785.1 Sulfurospirillaceae bacterium
CCCGTAAATTTATGAGGCAAAAGGCGTTAAAGAAACTTTTATGCCATGTAATTTCAGTTTAGGAATTTAAAAAATGGTAATCTTAAAAAAAGTGCTAAAAATAATTCTTGGATTTTTTACTGTTATTATTGCGTTAGTTATTGGTCTAATAACATTCATTTACTTCTTAGATGATGATACTTCAAATATGTGTGGTAGCGAATTTATTGAACAAAGTAGCTCCCCCAATGGAAACCTAAAAGCGATTATTTTTCAATATGATTGTGGTGCTACCACGAGTTTTACGACTAAAGTTGCTATTGTAAATAGTAATGTAAATAATTATGATAAAGCTATTGTCAAAGAGAGTGTATTTTCAGTGGATTGGAATCACGATAACCGCGTACCTCTTAATGCATTAAATGGAGGTCCAGAAGTTCGAATAAAATGGTTAGATAATAGAGAAGTCGAGATTCAATATCCTGCACTTGCGCGTGTTCATTTTGCAAAATCATTCTTATTTTTTAAGTGGTTAAAAGTAAAGTACAGTACTTTTTATCAATAAAAATGCCAAAATGGTGATAGACTCCCTTATTTCTGTCTATGAATTCTTTTTTTCCGCTAAAATACCCCCTCAAAAAATCTTTACATGTAAGACTCAAGGAATTTAATTTTATGAACCCACTTATCACCACATTAGTCCAAAAAACGGGCATCTATCAAGCCAATATAACTAATATTTTAAAACTTTTAGAAGAAGGTTCGACCATTCCATTTATTGCGCGTTATCGCAAGGAGATGACGGGTAATGCGAGTGATGAGCAACTTCGTGATTTTGAGAGCATTTATGCGTATTCTAAAAAAATGTTTGAGCGCAAAGAGGAGATTTTACGGCTTATCGCTGAAAAAGTCGAGCTTAGTGATGAGGTCAAAAGTAAAGTAGAAAAAGCGCAAAGTTTGCAAGAATTGGAAGATATTTACCGTCCTTTTAAAGAGAAAAAAAATACTCGCGCCGCCCTTGCGATAAGTGCGGGGCTTACACCTTTGGCAGATATTTTGGAGCGAGGCGAGTTGGAGTTGGATGCGTTTGAGAAGAGGGCGCAAAGTTTTGTGAATGATAAAATCAAAAGTGCTAAAGAGGCTATCGCTGGGGCGCAAGACATCGTGGCGGAGCGGTACAGCGATGACCCTAAAGAGCGAGAGTATTGGAGGGGACAACTTTATGACTACTCCTCTTTTGAGATAAAAGCGGGGAAAAGTCTCAAAGCTGATGGGCTTTATGCAAAGCTTTCAGGAAAGAGTGAGAAAATCGCTTCAATTCCTTCACACCGTTATTTAGCGATGATGCGTGGTGTGGCTGAAAAAGAGTTACATGTAAAGATAACACAAGACATGGAACGAGTGGAGGGGGCGATAAGTCGTTATCGTATTCCCAAATTTGCGAAAAGTTCAAAAGGGCTTTTGTTAGAGGCGTATTTGGATGGGTTTAAAAGACTTTTATTTCCATCAATGGAGCGTGAAATTCACTCAGCTATCAAAGAGAGAGCAGATATTCAAGCCATTATGACTTTTGGGAAAAATCTCTCTCAACTGCTAAATACGCCGCCCGTTACCAAGCGCGTGATTTTAGGCGTTGACCCAGCGTATCGCACGGGGTGTAAACTGGCTGTCGTGGATGAACATGGTACTTACTTGACCCACGCCGTGATTTACCCCACACCACCGCAAAGTGACTATGAAAAATCAGCTAAAGTCATCAAAGAATTTACCCAAAAGTACCACATCACCGCAGTTGCCATTGGCAATGGTACGGGTTCTCGTGAGAGTCAAGAGTTTTTTGCAAGGCTGAACAAGGAAGAGGGGCTAAATCTCGCTTATACGGTGGTTTCAGAAGCGGGCGCTTCTATCTACTCAGCTTCCAAAATTGCCACACAAGAGTATCCGAATCTTGATGTCACGATTCGTGGAGCGATTTCTATTGCGCAACGCCTTCGTGACCCAATGGCAGCCCTAGTAAAAATCGACCCAAAATCTTTAGGCATCGGACAATACCAACACGATGTAGACCAAAAGTTGTTAGAGAAAAAACTCCATGAAGTCATCGAAGATTTGGTCAATCGCATCGGCGTTGATCCCAACAGTGCTTCACTTTCATTGCTCTCTTATGTGGCAGGTGTGGGCGAAAAACTTGCCAAATCCATCATCGAACATCGTGAGAGTAAAGGTGCCTTTACATGTAAAAGCGAACTCTTACATGTAAAGGGTCTAGGAGCCAAAGCCTACGAGCAATGTGCAGGATTTTTCCGCATCCGTGAGGGCAAAAGTGTCCTTGACAATACGGGCGTGCATCCTGAGAGTTACGCCATAGCGCAAAAACTTTTAAAGCGTGAAGATTTAGCATCGCTTAGTAAAGAGCAAATCATATCGTTAGCTAAAGAACAAGGCATTGGAGAAGTCACATTGCAAGATATCATCGCTGAACTTCTCAAACCCGGATTTGACCCAAGAGAATCATTACCGCCGATAGTTTTTCGCTCCGACCTTACGAATATTTCGGAGTTAAGTGAGGGTTCTATCGTCTCTGGTGTGGTGCGAAATATCGCTGATTTTGGGGCGTTTGTGGATATTGGTCTTAAAAATGATGGGTTGATTCACATCTCTCAAATGAGCGATAAACGCATCGCCCATCCTTTGGAAATTTTGAGTATCAATCAGCAATTAAGCAATCTTCGAGTGATTGAAGTAGACAAGGAAAAAGGTAAAGTCTCTTTGAGCTTAAAATAAAGGCACTCGCCCCCGTCAAACCCTTTGTGATAATGCTATAATAGTTACATAATTATCACAAGGGGAAGCCATGTCACTTAAAGTCGTCATTTCTCATAAAACACATTATCACTACGACAAATACATCTCTCTTTCCCCACACATCATCAGGCTTCGTCCTGCTCCTCATAGTCGAACACCGATTGAGGCGTATTCTTTAAAGATTAAACCCGATACCCATTTTATCAACTGGCAACAAGACCCATTTGGAAACTATCTTGCGCGCTTGGTTTTTCCTGAAAAAGTTAAAGAGTTGTGCATTGATGTGGAGATTATCGCGGATTTGATTACGATTAATCCTTTTGATTTTTTTGTAGATGACTATGCGAAAGAGTTTCCTTTTAGCTATACGCATGAGCTTAAAAAAGAGTTGTTACCGTATCTTGAAATCACCGAAGATGGAAAATTACTCAAAGATTTTATGGCCTCTTTGAATTTGGAGAAAAAGACTATTATCGATTTTTTAGTCTATCTGAACACCCAAATCAACCAATACCTCAATTACACGATTCGCCTCGACCCAGGGGTTCAAACCTGTGAAGTGACACTGGGCAATAAACTCGGAAGCTGTCGAGATTACTCGTGGCTATTTGTGCAAGTTTTAAGGCATTTAGGACTAGCTTCTCGCTTTGTTTCAGGCTACTTAGTGCAACTCAAAGCCGATGTCAAATCCCTTGATGGTCCAAGTGGTCCTGAAGCGGATTTTACGGATTTACATGCGTGGACGGAAGTGTATATCCCTGGGGCTGGGTGGATTGGTTTGGATGCGACGAGTGGACTTTTTGCAGGGGAGGGACATATACCTTTAGCGTGTACGCCATCATTTGAAAGTGCCCATGCAATAGAGGGCATGGGGGAAAAATGTGAAACAGAGTTTTTCTACTCCAACACCGTAACACGCATCTTCGAATCACCTCGTGTTACTAAACCTTACAGAGATGACCAATGGAACGCGATTTATAATCTAGGTTTTACCGTAGATGCTGAGCTTGAAAAAAATGATGTACGCCTTACCATGGGCGGTGAGCCAACTTTTGTTTCCATCGATGATATGGAATCCCCTGAGTGGAATACCACCGCTGATGGACCACACAAAAGAGAACTAGCCGATACGCTCTCTCGCAAATTATTAAACTCTTTTGGTCAGGGTGGAATGCTTCATTACGCACAAGGTAAATGGTACCCTGGAGAGCCACTTCCAAGATGGCAAACTTCGATTATCTGGCGAAAAGATGGTAAGCCTGTGTGGAATAATCCTGAGCTTTTTGCCGATATGAACGCCTCGTATGACTATACACTCGAAGATGCAAAACTCTTTTTAGAAACGCTTTCTGGTACACTTGGGGTTGAGCATAAAAACATCATGCCTGCGTATGAAGACCCGCTTTATTATATCATCAAAGAATCAGAACTTCCTATCGACATCGACCCGATGAAGTACAATCTTGAAGACCCACTTGAGCGACAAACTATCGCCAAAGTCCTCTCCCGTGGACTGGGCATTCCCTCAGGTTTCGTTATACCCGTTAATTTTGGAGAAAAGAGTTGGATAAGCTCACCGTGGGAGCTTAGGCGAGGGTATCTTTACTTAGCCGCGGGTAATTCTCCTATGGGACTTCGTCTACCTTTGGACTCCTTGGTGGAAAATCCCGATATGCCTTTGCCACCTCATTTTGAGCCAGACCCTTTTGCGCTTTCTTTGCCGTTAGGCGATTATCTTGAAGCGGCTCAAAAGCGATGTGAAGCAATTGATAAATCAAAAACTATCACAACAGAAGAAAAGTTTTTTGTCAAAACTGCCCTTTGTACGGAAGTGCGAGAGGGAAAACTCTATATCTTCTTGCCTCCACTTAACCATACAGAAGCCTTTTTAGACCTTATCGCCTCTATCGAAGCCGTTGCTTGTAAGCTCAATATGAAAGTATGTATCGAAGGGTATGAACCTGCACATGATTTGCGCCTCGATAGGATTAAAGTCACCCCAGATCCTGGTGTTATAGAGGTCAATATCCAACCAGCGTGTTCGTGGAAAGAGCTTAGCGATAACCTCTTAACCCTTTACGCCGATGCGAGAGCTTCACGCCTTGGAACTGAAAAGTTTATGCTAGATGGCAAACACACAGGAACAGGTGGTGGAAACCATGTGACGATTGGGGCACTAAAACCAAGCGATAGCCCACTGCTTCGCAGACCAGATTTACTTAGAAGTTTAATTACCTTTTGGCAACATCACCCTGGGCTTTCTTATCTTTTTTCTGGTGCATTTATAGGCCCAACATCTCAAGCACCTCGTGTGGATGAGGGACGACTTGAAAATCTATACGAACTTGAAATCGCTTTTGACCAAATTCCTCAAAATGGAGATGTACCTTTTTGGCTGACCGATAGACTTTTTCGCCATATGCTGACCGATATCACGGGTAATACCCATCGTTCAGAGTTTTGCATCGATAAATTGTATTCACCAGATTCTAGTACGGGACGATTGGGAATTTTGGAACTTCGAGCCTTTGATATGCCTCCGCACTCTCAAATGGCGCTGATGCAAATGCTCTTAGTGCGAACACTTGTATCGCTTTTTTGGAAAAAACCGTATAAGCATAAATTGGTACGATGGGGTACACAGCTTCATGATAAATTTTTACTAGAGCATTATGTTAAAGAAGATTTGCGCGATATTGTCGAGTTTTTGAACAATGAAGGATATATCTTTAGACTTGATTGGTTTGACCCATTTTTTGAGTTTCGCTTTCCGCTTTATGGGATGGCAACGGTTGATAATATCCACTTAGAACTTCGAGCCGCCATTGAGCCGTGGCATGTGTTGGGTGAAGAGAGTAGTTCACAAGGAACGGCGCGTTATGTTGACTCTTCATTGGAGCGTGTGCAAGTCAAAGTGAGTAACTTTACCCCCGAGCGTTATACCCTTACATGTAACGGTGTGGCAATCGCTTTAAATCCCACAGGCATTGAGGGCGAATTTGTTTTGGGTGTCAAATACAAAGCATGGGACCCTTGGTCTGCCTTGCATCCGACCATCGGAGTTGATACACCACTTACCTTTGACATCGTTGACAAATGGAACAATCGCTCCATCGGAGGTATGAGTTATTTTGTGGCGCATCCTGGTGGACGAAGTTATGATACGATTCCGATTAATAGCTACGAAGCGGAGTCTCGTCGCATCAACCGTTTTTGGGATTTTAATCATACACAAGGCGAGATAGAACATCAATTGCCCTCCATCGTTGAGCAAAATTTGGTGACCATCAATGGCATCCAAAGAGCAGTTGTCCCTCGTCACAATAAAGAGGA
>JAQWCT010000164.1 GCA_028705785.1 Sulfurospirillaceae bacterium
CTTTAAGTCCAATGTACGAAGCGCTCATCAAAGCATCACTGGCAACATTTAGACCGACTTGTTTCATCGTTGCACAGGTTCTTTTTCCAGCAATCGCCCCAGCATATGCGACCTCAAAACCTACTTTTTCATTGGTTGCCCACTGTGCATAGCCTTCGCGTTTAAATTTATCTCTAAATTTTTGAAAATTGCCTAAAATCTCACTTGATGGTGTTCCAGGATAGCCTGAAACCATGTCAACGCCTGCGTGGATCAGTCCCAACGCAATGGCATCGTTTCCCATTAAAATCTGTTTCATTCTCGCTCCGTAATCGATTTAAAGTGTTAAAGAGTATTGAAATTTAGTTTATAAAACACTTACTCCTGTGCTTTTCTCATATTCTTTACATGTAAAGTGTGCAAATATGAAACTATTCTGTATTATTCATAAATCTCTCATATTTAAAAAGATTTATCAAAGCTTTTTTATATTATTTTCTTAAGAACTTTTTATTATACAGATATTAGAAATGAGGAGTAAAAGTGACTTTTTTTGAAAATGGTATCATTATTTTATATCTTGCCTCGCTTGGTTATCTAGGTTTTTTGGGGTATAAACAGACCAAAAATTCAGCTGATTATCTCCTTGCAGGAAGGGATACACATCCATTCATCATGGCAATGAGTTATGGCGCTACTTTCATATCAACGGCTGCTATCGTAGGTTTTGGTGGTGTTGCCGCATGGCTTGGTAATGCCATTTTATGGCTCACTTTTGCCAATATCTTTATCGGTATTTTTATAGCCTTTGTGGTTTTTGGTAACCCAACGCGTAAAATGGGACTTCGTTTGAATGCACATACTTTTCCAGAGTTTTTAGGAAAACGATATCAGTCAAAATTCATTCAAATGTCTGGGGGTGTACTTATTTTGCTTTTTATGCCTTTGTATACCTCGGCAGTTTTGATTGGCGGTACACAGTTTGTGGCAACTTATTTTGGAGTTAATTACCATATCGCTTTGCTTGTATTTTCGATTATTATTACAGGATATGTTTTAGCTGGTGGGCTTAAAGGTGTTATGTTTACCGATGCTTTGCAAGGTGTCATTATGTTCGTGGCGATGTTTATTTTGCTGGTGATGACTTTTGATGCATTAGGTGGAGTTGAGAGTGCATTTGCCAAATTTACAACGGTATGGGAACATACAGTTGCCCCGCTTGCTAATGTTCCTATGAAAGAGTTAAAACCTGGAAGTGCTGATTTTATGATGAAACTTTCAATGAATTGGGGTTTTCAAGGTTGGGATAAAATGCCACAATTTCTCTCCGAAGGATGGCTTTTTATCGTGACAACCATTACGATGGGTGTTGGTTTGGGGGTTTTAGCGCAACCACAACTCGTTGTAAGATTTATGACAGTTAAGAGTAAGAATGAGCTTAACCGAGGTGTGGTAATTGGTGGTATTTTTATCTTTGTAGTGATGGGTTCAGCTTATCTTGTTGGAGCACTCAGCAATGTGTGGTATTATGAATTTAATGAGGGAAAAAATGCACTTCAAAGCGCAGGAGGCATTGAAAAAGTTATTCCTCATTTTATCAATAGTGCCTTGCCAAGGTGGTTTTCATTTATCTTCTTGTTTGCATTGATTTCGGCAGCGATGAGTACGCTCTCTTCTCAGTTCCATACAATGGGAACAGCCTTTGGCCGAGATTTTTTTGAACAGCTCAGTAGCAAAAAGTTTAATTCTTTACATGTAACGCGTTTTGGTGTTGTTGTGATGATTCTTATTTCTGTTTATTTAGCGTATCAGTTTGATAATCAACCTGCTGTCATCGCGCGAAGTACAGCAGTCTTTTTTGCATTGTGTGCCAGTATCTTTTTACCAGCATATGCGGGAGGACTTTTTTGGAAACGCATGACTAAAAAAGGCGTTATCGCTTCGATGGCTGTGGGTGCTTTTGTGTCAACTTTTTGGCTTTTATTTGTGCATTTTCAAGAAGCAAAGGTTTTAGGGTTGTGTCAATTAATTTTTGGGACAAATTCACTTTTGAGCGGAAAAATTATTTTTGTGGATTCATTGGTAATAGCATTGCCGCTTTCTGCACTAACTGCTATAGTGGTTTCGTTGTTAACAAAACCAGATGATCAAGCACATATTGATAAATGTTTTAATGATTAATAAACTAAAGGGGTAAAAGATGGGTAGTTTTGATTTGGGTGTCGGAATGGCATTTTGGCTTATGAATGCTAGTGCGCTTTTATGTGTTATTTATGGTGTTATTTATTGGAATAAAGATAAACAAGAAAAACCCATTAATATGGCAAAATGGAATAAAGATGAAGATAAAATTAATGAGGAACTTTAATGAGTTTAATTGAAAATATCATCATTATTGCTTATTTGGCAGCTCTTGGGTATCTTGGTTTTTTAGGTTATAAACAGACAAAAAACTCTGCTGATTATCTCATTGCAGGTGGTGATACGCATCCTTTTATTATGGCGCTAAGCTATGGGGCAACCTTTATTTCTACGGCTGCTATTGTAGGTTTTGGTGGTGTTGCAGCATGGCTTGGTAATTCACTTTTATGGCTTACCTTTTGTAATATTTTTATTGGTATTTTCGTAGCATTTGTTTTTCTAGGAAATCCTACACGAAAACTTGGTGTTCGCCTTAATGCACATACTTTTCCTGAACTTTTAGGGAAACGATTTGATTCCAAGTTTATACAAGTGTTTGGTGGTGTGTTGATAGCCTTTTTTATGCCTTTATATGCATCAGCCGTTTTAATTGGTGGTACAGAGTTCCTCGTTGCATATTTTCATGTTGATTACCATATAGCTCTTTTAGTGATGTCGGTTGTTGTAACAGGATATGTTTTAGCGGGTGGACTCAAAGGCGTTATGCTTACTGATGCTCTGCAAGGTGTCATCATGTTTGCTGCTATGATTATACTTCTCGTGATGGTTGTTAACGCTGTTGGTGGTATGGAAGCAGGATTTACAAAACTGGTAATGGTTTGGGATAAAACAGTTGCTTCACTAGCTAGTGTAGATATGAAAACTTTGAAACCAGGTAGTCCTGATTTTATGATGAAACTCTCTATGAATTGGGGTTTTGAGGGTTGGAATAAAATGCCAGTGTTCCTCTCAGAGGGTTGGTTATTTGTCATTACAACGATTACTATGGGTGTAGGTGTGGGTGTTTTAGCGCAACCTCAGTTGGTTGTACGCTTCATGACAGTTAAAAGTAAAAATGAGCTCAATCGTGCTGTGTTAATCGGTGGTATTTTTATCATTGCTATGACAGGTATTATCTTTCTCGTAGGCTCACTTACCAATGTGTGGTACTATGAGTTTAACGAGGGTAAAAATGCCTTACAAAGTGCGGGGGGAGTTGGCAAAGTTATACCTCATTTCATTAATGCTGCAATGCCAAAATGGTTTGCTTTTATCTTCTTATTTGCGCTTATTTCTGCGGCGATGAGTACACTCTCTTCTCAATTTCATGCGATGGGAACGGCTATTGGTAGAGATATTTTTGAACAAATTGGTAGTAAAAAATATAGCTCAATGATGGTGACTCGTGTGGGTATTATTGTGATGATTATTATCTCCGTAAGCCTTGCGTATGTGTTTGATAAACAACCTGCCATTATTGCTAGAAGTACAGCGATATTCTTTGCATTGTGTGCGAGTATCTTTTTGCCAACTTATTTTGGGGGACTTTTTTGGAAACGAATGACTAAAAAAGGCGCTATTGCTTCAATGGCTGTCGGTACTGTTGTGACAACATTTTGGTTACTATTTGTGCATTTTCAAGAAGCTAAAGAGTTGGGTGTTTGTAAAGCGCTCTTTGGCGTGAACTCACTTTTGAGTGGTAAAATTATTTTTGTAGATGCAATGATTATCGCATTACCTCTCTCCATTATTACCGCAATTATTGTTTCATTAATGACAAAACCTGAAGATGAAAAATTAATTAAAAAGTGTTTTGAGGATTAAATATACTAAGAGGTGGCTAAAATATTTAGCCACTTCTTTATTAGTTTTCTAAAAAAGATTTAGTTTGTTTCATCTTCTTCATAATTTCTACCATCTTTGTTTTTTCATCATCTGCTATCTTAATAGCCTCTTTGATAAGAGCTAAAGCTTCTTGTGCATCATTGATATCCTCAAATGCTGGCATATCTTTGATGAGTACCCCAATGGTTAAAATGTCATTTTCAATCACTGCAATTTTAAGATTATTCGTCCACTGCATAATCTGTTTCATCTTTCCAAGCTTGTAAAAGTTCTTTTGTAACGCTTAGAACTTCATCTAATTTAGAAATATCGTTAGAGATATTTGCTTCTGCAAGGAGTTTGATTTGTTGCATGTACAATCCACTTAAATAATACGCAATTTGACCACCATCATAATTGAGTGAATTAATGAGTTCAGAATAAATAGCAGAAGTACGATTAATCCAATAAGTCTTTTTTTCAATATCTCTTTCTCCCATAGAACGCTTTGCAAGAGAAACAAATTTTAAAACACCTTCGTAGAGCATTTTAATCAACTTTTCAGATGATTCGATAGAAATATTGTTTTGTGAATAAGCTGAATATGCTAAATTCGAATGCATTGGAAAACCTTTTATATTTTTATTTACTAGCGTAAGACGCTTTAATTTGTTGTGACAATGTCTCAAACTGAGTTGTTAATTTACTAATGATAGAATCGTATGCCGCAAATTTTGTTGCCATTGCATCATATTTATCATCTAATTTTTTAACGCTATTAGTTCTTTGTTTTGTCAAGGCAGTTTTTTCAGTTTCAAGTTGCGTAGTGAAAAGCCCAAAAATACTACTCTCTCCATAGACATAACTTTTTAGTAAATCGTCAAATTTCGTAAAAAATCCATCTTTTAGTGTAGTTTCTCCAATAGTTGAACTTGCGACTAATCCTACTGAAGAAAGTTTTGTATCATCACCCGTGATAACGATATCGTAACCAGCAGAACTGGAGAGTTGGATATTGTTATTGGTACCTATGGTTGCTTCTATACCTGTTAGTCCAGCTGCATTAATAGCATTTTTAAGTGCAAGTGCGTTAGAAGCCGCATCACCACCTGTAGTACTAAAGAGAATTTCTATACCGTTAATACTCATACTTCCCGAAATAAAATCAAGTGCACTACTTGAAACTGCTAAGCCTGTATAGCTCGTAGATGAAAATGATGATGAGCCTCGAAAAAAATCTTCAACATCTGTGGCACTACTGGCTACTTTAGCATCAAAAACAGTAGAATCAAATTTTAAAGTCCCAGTATCATCTAACGAAATACCATAGTCAACGATACTTCTACCTTCTTCATCTGTAGTAAGAAGTTGTTTCGTGAGTGCTGAGCTTAAATTTTTAACTTGACTTGTGCTTTGAAATGTGCCTGCTTGCTTTGTATCGGAATCATATTTAGTCGATTCTTTGAGATTGGTCATTAATTCGTTATATTTTGCAACGAGTGAAGTTAAGCTCTCTTTTACACTGGCTAAATCTTGTTTAATAGAAATATTGGTATTGACGCCATCAGCTTGCTTTTCATTTAAGGTAATGGTTGTTCCATTAATCAAATCACTAATAGTATTGCTTGATCTAGTAATCGAAACGCCATTATAAGTAAAAGAAGCATTAGATGCTGTTTGGAGATGGTTCGCTGAAATACTCGTAGAATCTAAACCTAAATTTTTAAGAGCACTCGAGGAAGTTGAAGAAAATGATATAGCACTACTTAGACCAACTTCGTTAGATTTAATAACAAGCTTATAGGGATTTGTGCCTCCGACATTGAGGATAGATGCCGTTACTTTACCATCTGTCTTATCATTAATCATATCTTT
>JAQWCT010000165.1 GCA_028705785.1 Sulfurospirillaceae bacterium
ACCCTTTTTAGAGATATGAAGCTTTTTAAAGAAGTCCATGAGTTTTTCGCCAATGCCTTGATGTTTGTTATCTTTGCCCATATCGCAGGGGTTTTGCTGGATAAAATTTTACATAAATCAGATGCATTAACTTCCATGATAGATGGTCAAAAAGTGGCGAGTGTTGAGGGTTTAAAATTAAGCTTTTTGCAAAAAATCTTTGGTATTTTGTGGATAGGGCTTTCGGTTGCTACTTTGGTTTATCTGCTCGTCGCTCCCAATAGCCTTTTAATGGCTGATGGGAATCAAAGAATGGATTATGCCAAAGAGCATCCTGCTTTTTACAAAGAGTGTATCAGTTGTCATACGCTCTTTTCCCCTTTTTTATTGCCCCAAAAATCATGGATAAGCATGATGGATAATCTTGAAAATCATTTTGGAGATGATGCTTCACTTGATCCACAAACGACACTTTCCATTAAAGAATTTTTGGTACAAAACAGCGCAGAATCCTCCACTAAGGAGTCTGCTTTTCGCATCATGAGTAGCTTGAAAAGTGACCAAGATTATATCGCTATCACGCAAACTCCTTTTTGGAAAAGTAGACATAAAAAAATAGACAAATCAGTCTATGCTAGGGCGGACATCGGAAAACCATCAAATTGTAAGGCATGTCATGATAATATTGAAAATGGATTGCTTAATAACAGAGATATTAGGAGATTGTAAATGAAATTATGTTTGATTTTTTTACTTACACTTTGCTTGTATGCGGGGCATGATGGTAAAAAAGAGCATCATATCAACAAAGATTTAACCTATCTTCAATTAACATCAGAGCAGAACGAAGCACTGAAAAAAACATTGAAAAAATTTCAACATGAGATAGAAGAATTTAGAGAATTTAAAGCAAAAATCAACGCTCAAAAACAAGCCCTTTTTTTGGAAGAGAGTTTAGATATAGAAGCTTTAAGTAAGCTCAATCAGGAGCTTTATGAAAAAGCTGCGAAAGAAGAGGGCAAGGTTCTTTGGAGGCTACACGATGTTTTAACCAAAGAGCAAAGAGCACAATTTATCCGTTATTTTGAAGAGTGGGAAATACGATGAGCGAGAAAATTTTACTGATTGAAGATGATAGTGATATGCAAACCCTTATCAGCGATTTTCTTCAAAACTATGATTTTGAAGTTCAAGCTTTTGATAAACCAAAAGAGGCACTAGCCCATCTCACCTCCAACCCCAATCAATACAAAGTCATCATTCTTGACCTAATGCTTCCTCAAATGGACGGCTTTGAAGTATGCCGAAAGATACGAGAAATGAGCCATGCGCATATCATCATCTCTTCAGCCAAAGGTGAGATGAGTGATAAAATCTTGGGGTATGGATTGGGTGCGGATGACTATCTTGCGAAGCCTTATGAACCTAGAGAACTAGTGCTGAAAATCAACTCGTTTTTACGCAGAGAAACTAAGTCTCATGAAAAGATAGGCGACTTTGAAGTCAATGAAGAAAAGATGGAAATAGCCATGGAAGGTTATGTGTTGGAATTGACCAAAATAGAGTTTGACATCTTGCATCTTTTTCTTAAAAATACCAACAAAGTTTTTTCACGAGAAGTTATTTTTAATGCTATTAATGACATTAGCTATAACGCCAAAGATAGAACGGTAGATATGCACATCAGTAACATTCGAAGCAAAATAGGCGATGACTCCAAAAACCCAAAATACATCAAATCCGTTTGGGGTGTTGGCTATAAATTTATAGGATAAACGATGTCGATTTTTAAAAAAGTTTTAATACTCTTTTTTGTCAGTCTTTCTTTGATGATTTATGTCTCCAGCGAAACCAATAAAATAACCCAGTCAAAAATCGAGATTTTACTCACCGAAAAATACCAACAAGCCTCATCAGAACTTTTCACCTACCTTTCAAATAATGACAAAATAGGCTTACACAAAAAATTAGAAGCCCTAAATTTTACTCTGCTAGGAGAGGTTGAAGCGCATCTTTTGACCTCAAAAGTCATTTATACCAATGTCACTTCTTTTGGAGAAATCAAAATACTATTGGATGAAAATAAACGCTATCTACTTTTCCTCAGTTACCTTGATGAGACGCTTTTGGTGCAAGACCGCTCACAAGAGGAGAGTTTTTTAGAGAAAGATTTTTTAGGCTATCTTATCTTTGCCGATATTTTTATCCTAGGCATCATCTTTTTATTGATTTTAAAAATCCTTTATCCCTTAAAAAAAATATCCAAAAATATCCAAAAATTTGGTGAGGGAGCTTTACATGTAAGGATGGAAGATTTAGGAAAAGATGAGTTAGGCGAACTCACCAAAGTCTTTAATGCTATGGCTAGTAATATCGAAGCTTTAGTGGAATCAAGGCAAAGACTTTTAGGGGACATTGGACATGAACTTCGAACGCCCATCGCAAAATCAAAAATTGCGTTAGAGATGATAGAAGAGGGCAAATACCAAAAAATCCTCAAAAAGGCCATTTCCCAGATAGATGAGATGACCAAAGAACTTTTAAATATCGAAAAACTCAATGCCAATGTGGATTCTTTCACGATGCAAACATTTAACACCGAAACACTTATTTTTGAGGCTTTTTCAAAACTATTGATTGAAGATGAAACACTTGTGCAAATACATATCGAAGAAAATTTTGACATTCATGGAGATTTAAATTATCTCTCCATTGCGCTTAAAAACCTTATCGATAATGCTTTAAAATACACCACCCAAAAACCCATCGTCATAGAAGTAAAAGGGCGCACAATTGCCGTCAAAAGTCAAGGTAAAGCACTTGAACACGACCTTGAATTTTACTGTGAAGCCTTTTCTCAAGGCGATAACTCAAGAAATCAAGAAGGTTTTGGACTGGGACTTGGAATCGTAAAAAAGATTTTAGATAAGCATCAATTTGAACTTATCCTTACATGTAAAGATGGCTGGAATAGCTTTAGCATCATTTTTTAGCTACAATAGAGAAGTTTATTGTAATGTAAGGAATATAATGTCATTTGAAAAATTAGGCCTCGTGCCAGAAGTACTCACCGCTATTGATGCGCTTGAATATACAAAACCAACCCCCGTTCAGGCTAAAGTTATCCCTCTTGTTTTGGATGGCAAAGATGTCATGGCGACAGCACAGACAGGTACGGGAAAAACGGCTGCTTATGCACTGCCTATCTTGCATCTTCTTTCCAAAAAAGAGCATAAAGAAAAAAGTAAAAGAGCAGTAAGAGCACTTATCTTAGCCCCGACAAGAGAGCTTGCTTCTCAGGTTGGTAAAAGTGTTGAAGCGTATGGAAAAGATTTGGACCTTACCAGTGCGGCAGTTTATGGTGGTGTCAAGTTCACGCCACAGGTGAAAAAACTTGAAAAAGGTGTAGATATACTTATCGCAACCCCTGGGCGATTATTGGAGCATATCAAGCAAGAAAGTGTCAATCTTTCCAAAGTCGAAATCGTTGTTTTTGATGAAGCTGATAGAATCTTAGATATGGGATTTTGGGCTGAGGTTGAAAGCATTTTAGCGCTCATTCCTAAAAAACGCCAAACCCTGCTTTTTTCTGTGGGCTTAAGCAAATCAGTTAAAAGACTCTCTGAGATTAGCATGAAAAAACCTATCAAAGTAGAGATTAACAATCAAGGTGATTTGGCTAAAAAAGTCAAACAAACCATCTATGTGTGCGATAAAGAGAAAAAATGCGAACTGCTCTCTTTCATGATAGGAACAAACAATTGGCATCAAGTTTTGGTCTTTACAAAAACCAAACAAAGTGCGGATGAAGTTGGCTCTTTTCTTGAAGAAAGTGGACTTAAAACACTCATTTTGCACGGTGACAAAGCGCATTCACAACGCACCAAAGCACTCAAAGACTTTAAAGCTGGAACCATTCGTGTCCTTGTGGCAACAGACATCGCATCGCGCGGACTTGATATTGAAGAGCTTCCCCATGTTATCAACTATGAACTCCCAGGAGATGCTGAGGATTATATCCATCGTATCGGACGAACAGGTCGCGCTGGACATGAGGGCGAGGCCATCTCTTTGGTGTGTAAAGAGGAAAAAAGTGTTTTAAAAGACATCGAGAAAATCCTCAAGTATGCGCTCAAAGTGGAATTTTTTAAAGGCTTTGAAACCAAAGTTTGGTTGGATAAGGAAGCGAGTAAAAACACGATTAAAGGCAGAATTGAGCGAAGTAAAGAGCTAAAGGGTAAAAGCCCTAACAGCATTCTTGGCATGAGAAAGAAAAAAGCAAACGATAGAAATGCTGAGCGAAAAGAAACGATGAAAAAAAGAAAAGAAAATAAAGGTAAAAAATGAGCGTAGAACTCCAAAAATTAGCATATTTTAAAAATTTTATCGAAAAAGAAAAAGGTGAGCTTGGCTGTAACCTTTTTGTGATGGTCTTGGTCATCGAAGCGTATTATGAATTTATCTCTGAAGTATTGATTCCTAGCTCGTCACGAAGCATGACACAGTTTAAACTTTTAGAAGAATTAAAAGTGCTGAAACTCGTAGGCGAGCAAGAATTTACCATCATGAATGAGACGCGAAAACTTAAAAATGACCTCACCCATAGACTCGATTATGTTATCAATATCGCCTATTTGCATGACTATAACAACAACTGTAAATTGACCAATAAGAGAATTCCCGAAGACAAAGACGACCAAAAAGCGATTGATGAGTCATTGCGAGATGCGCTGATTAAAAGCTATACGATAGTTGATGAATTGTTATATCCTAAAGTCTGCGAAGAACTTGCAAAAGTATAATCATGACATTTAAAGTAACAGGTAAACAACATATCTCTAAAAATTGTTTGGTGTGTGGCATCCACAATGATTTTGGCTTAAAAACAAAGTTTTACGAAACAGAAAATAAAGAAGTCATTGCTTTTTTTACCCCTCACGATAAACTCCAAAGCTATCCAGGGGTTCTACACGGTGGTATCTCTGCGACGATTTTGGATGAAACTATTGGTAGAGCCATTATGACGATTTACGGTCAAGATAGTTTTGGTATCACTGTGGAACTCAATGTCAAATACAAAAAGCCCGTTCCCCTTGGCGTTGAACTTAAAGTCATAGGGCGCATTACGAGCGATAAAGGCAGGATTTTTGAGGGCACTGGAGAGTTGTTACTCCCCAATGGTGAAGTGGCTGTGAGTGCAACGGGTAAGTACATGAAACGAGACATCCATCAAATCGCGCAAAAAGATTTCCTCAGTGATGAGTGGTTTCCAAGCGATGGCAAAGAGCGAAGTGAGATAGAACTGTAGGTGGATAAAAAATACCAAATATTGCACAGTGTCTTTGGGCACCACAGTTTTAGAGCCTATCAAGAAGAAGCCGTCGATGCGATACTAGCGCGTAAAGATATCATGATGATTTTACCCACAGGAGCTGGGAAGTCATTGTGTTATCAACTTCCCTCTTTGGTGATGGAGGGCATTACGGTGGTTATCTCTCCACTTTTAGCACTGATGCACGACCAGATTACAGCTCTTTCTGCCTTTGGCATTAAGGCCTCTATGATATCTTCTATGCAGACTCCCTTAGAGATACAAGAAGCCATGCAAGCGTGTCGCAAAGGTGAACTTAAACTTCTGTATGTTGCGCCTGAACGCTTAAAAGGTGAGTCGTTTTTAAACTTTTTACAAACCCTATCCATCAACTTTTTTGTTGTTGATGAAGCGCATTGTGTGAGCGAGTGGGGGCATGAGTTTAGGGAAGATTACCGACAACTTTTTCGCCTCAAACTTTACTTTCCACAGACTCCCATTGCCGCGTTTACTGCAACAGCGACAAAGATCGTTGAGCATGACATTTTGCAT
>JAQWCT010000166.1 GCA_028705785.1 Sulfurospirillaceae bacterium
ATCCCAGGATTTGAAGCACCTTCAATCCTCACATACTCTATGCAAAACCGTTCAGCATCTTGCCGTATTCCTTACGGTGCGGGTGAAAAATCTGTTCGTGTTGAAATGCGTTTCCCAGACTCAACTTCATGCCCATACCTTGCATTCTCAGCAATGCTACTTGCGGGAATTGATGGTATCAATACTAAAACTGAGCCTGTTGGTCCAATGGATGAAGACTTATTTGAATTGTCACTTGATGAGATTAGAGAAAAAGGTATTAACCAAATGCCTCATACACTCAGAGGTTCATTGGAATCACTTATCAGAGATAACGAATATCTATCTCCAGTTATGACAAAAGAATTTATCGATACATACCAACACTACAAATTTGAAACTCAAGTTTGGCCAGACGAAGCTAGACCTACAGCGTTTGAATTTAAAACAATGTTCTCATGCTAAAAAAATAAAAGGGGATAGAATCCCCTTTTATTTTCCTTTACACGTAAAATGAGCAAAGCTCCTTTTACTACGTTAGCCACTGTGGCACTAAAGCTTGCCAACTGAGTTGGCAGAAATTTACCTACCCACACTTTAACCAGATTTATAAAAAGCACCAAAGGTGCGTGGGCTTTGTGCCGAGCAAAACCCAGTGTTTTCGTTTTGAGCTTTGCTTTAAAAGCGTGTTAAGAATCAAAACATCATTCCACCTTCTTCACTTGCTTTTTTGATATTGGTCTTAGGGAAAGGCGATACATCGGTAAAATACTCCATAGACCCATCAATTCTTCTTGTCCCAACTCCCTCAGGTATTTTAAATTGTCTCGTAGTTTCAGGATGTAATTCAAGATATTTTTTCATGAAATGGGCAAAAGATGGTCCAGCGGCACGACCTCCTGTTTCACCTTTTTTAAGAGGCGTATTGTTATCGTTACCATACCAAGTGAGCACTTCTATCTCAGGAGAAAAGCCACAGAACCAAACATCCACATTGTTATTGGTCGTGCCTGTTTTTCCTGCTATCTCCACGCCATTAACTTGTGCATTTCGACCTGTTCCTCGCTTCACCACTTCTTTCATCATATCTATCATTAAAAAACTTTGTTTCGCTGATGTGATAGTCTGTCTTTTGGCTTCATAAACTTTTTCAATTCCTTGACGATTGACCACTTTTTTAACCAAAATAGGTTCTGTTTTAATCCCATAATTTGGGAACATGGAATAAAAACCACTGTACTCCAAAGGAGAAATTCCAAAACTTCCAAGGGCAATGGAGAGGTCATAAGGAATATTTTTAAAACCATCTTTTTTGAGCTCTTTATGAACACTGTCTAACCCTAATAGAGAAAGGAGATTGATAGTGGCTAAGTTTCGAGAATGAACCAAAGCTTCTTTGAGTGTAATGAGACCCTCAAAATCATTTTCATAGTTTTTAGGCTTCCAATCTTCTTCTGTTTCACTGTTAGTAAATGTTCGTGAAATATCGGGAATTTCAGACATCGGAGAATATCCCCAATCCAACGCTTTTTGATATAAAAATGGTTTAAAGCTACTCCCTGGTTGCCTTTTACTCTGCGTAGCACGATTGAAACTACTCTTCGAATAATCAATTCCCCCCACCATAGCAAGGACATAACCAGAGTTATTTTCAACAACGACCATTGCCCCATTGAGGTCTGTTGTATTGATATCTTTGGCACGAGAAAGCATCCCATCGTAGCCCACTTTAAGAGACTCCGCTGCTAATTTTTGAAGCTTTAAATCAATACTAAGATAAATCTGATAACCCCCTTTTTTAAGGTCATCGTATTCATTATTTAAACTTTTGACGACTTCATCTATCACATAAGGGGCTTTGTTTTGTGTGAGTGTTTCATCATAAACGATAGGGTGTTCAAGGGTAGCTTGGGTGTACTCACTCTCACTGATCCAACCGAGATTGTACATCCTGTTAACAACATGATTAGCGCGACTTAAAGAAAGATCCATATGCCTTGTTGGGTCATATGAACTAGGCGCTTTGGGCAGCCCCACGAGCATCCCAATCTCTTTAAGCGTAAGCGCATCTAAAGACTTGTTAAAATAACCAAGTGCTGCTGTTTTAATACCATAGTAACCATGACCAAAATAAACATGATTAAAATAGCGCTCTAAAATTTGCTCCTTGGAGAGTTCTGTTTCTATTTTATACGCCAAAATAGCTTCATTTATTTTTCGTGTGAGTGTTTTTTGGCGTGTTAAAACCGTGTTTTTAATAAGTTGCTGTGTGATAGTACTAGCACCCTCAACCATTTTCATTGCTTTTAAATCTTTAACCAATGCCCTAAAAATAGCTTCAATATTAACACCACTGTGTTCAAAAAATGAAGTATCTTCTGTTGCCACTAAAGCTTCGACCACGCGAGGCGGAATATCTTGATAAGCAACATATAACCGATGTTCTTCATCAAAAAGATTGGCGATAAGTTCACCATTTCTATCAAAAATCTGTGTGGTTAATTTAGGGGTGTAATCAATAATTTTATAGGCATCAAAACGAATTTGCGCATACACAAAAATACAACCCATTAAAACAGTAAAAACTACCATAAAAAAAATCGTTACTAAATATTTCACGCTCTAAATCTCCTATTTTTAAAACCAGCCGCTAAAAGAGCTTTGGTATAATCCTCTTTGGGCTGATGTAAAATTTCTTCTGTATTTCCATACTCTATAATAAAACCATTTCTAATAATTCCCACTTCTTCGCATAATCCCTCAATCGTCTCAATATCATGGGTCACAAACAAAATATCGAAATGGCACTCATTTTGAAGCCTTTTAATCAGTGCCAAAATATGGGCTTTGCTTTGCGTATCTAAGGCAGTTGTAGGTTCATCTAGTAGTAAAAGCTTAGGCTCTTGTGACAAAGACATTGCAATAATGACCCGTTGAAGTTGCCCGCCACTGAGTTCAACAGGAAACCTCTCTAAAAAATCCAAATCCAAATCAACCATTTGAAGATATTTTTTTGCACTTTCTTTGTCTATCAAAAACTGTTTTCCAATCTTAGTCAATGGAGAAAGTGCTGTAAAAGGATTTTGAGGGACAAAAGCCACCTCTTTTCCTCTTCCAAGCACATACGAGGCATCTATTTCCATCAAAGATTCAAGTTCATTTGGCAACATTCCCAAAAGGGCTTTAAGCGTCAAACTTTTACCGCTCCCACTCTCACCAATAAGCGCAAAAGATTTTTGAAAAGAAAAGCTTACATGTAAAAGCGTTTTATCTCTACTTTTGACTAAAAGTTGCTTACATGTAAGGCTCATTTGAGACAATCACACAACATTTGTAATGTCTCACAACGCTCACCCAATCGTGGAATAATTCTCAAAATAGGCTTCACCACAGTAGGTGGTCGAATGGCTCCCACCAAAAATCCACGCTCAATAAGCTTTTGTTGCATTTCCAAAACATTCCCACTGTCTTTAAGCGTATAAGCAAATATCAAACCATCTATCTTTTGGTTAAAATATCGCTTAATGAGGGCTTGTCTTTGTTCAATTTCTGCCCTTAAGGTTTCTTTGTTTTTGAAAATATACAAAAAACCCTGATACCCTAATGCAATATCAAAGAGTGATGGGGCGGTGGTATAGATGATAGCTTTAGCCCTATTTTGCAGATACTGCGCGATATGTTCGCTACACAAAATATACGCTCCATAACTCCCAAGAGCCTTTCCCAAAGTTCCCATTTTGATGTGATTTGGGGATGGCGTAATGCCATAAAGCTCAAAAACACCACGAAGATTTTCACCGACAACACCGACACTGTGGGCTTCATCAACGATTAAAATAGCGTTGTGACGATGGGCAACCTCAAAGATGTCGGGATTGAGCAAATCTCCACTCATGGAGTAGATACCCTCAACGGCAACAATGACTCTATGGTGCTTGGTTGTTTGGATGAGTGTTTCAAGATGATTGGCATCATTATGTTTAAAAAACAACACCTTTGCATCCAGTGTTTTAGACGCGATAATACCACTAGCATGGTACTCTTCATCTAAAATCAAAATATCCTTTTTGCGAGGCAAGGCTTCGATTAATGAAAAATTGGCTAAAAAACCACTACCGCATACCAAGGCAGATTCGAAACCATTATTTCTTGTTAAAAAAGATTCAAATTCTTCATGGATAGGATGGTAGCCGTTGACCAAGATGGATGCTTTGGGCGCATGAGATTTGTACATGGAAACTTGCGTCACAGCTCGTTCAAAAAGAGAATGAATTTGGGCTAAACCCAGATAATCATTCGAGCTAAAATCGTGCAAATCTTCATCATACATTTTTCTACTACGAAAACGATGGGATTTTTTAATAGCCTCTAGTTCGTTTTGATACATCATTATTTAGTTAAAAAAGGCATTAATTTTTCCACACACAAGCCCATGGCAGTACTTTCAAAGCCGACCACTTCTTTGATGTATTTTTTACAAAATCCCTCAACCATACAAGCACCCGCTTTTCCCATCCACTCATCACCCTCTAAATATTTATCAAGTTCTCCTACATCAAAAGGTAAAAAGAGATAATCTGTAGAAGAGAGGTCTATCAATTCATATTCACTCGATTTATACATCATACAGGTAAGGATACTGACTTTATTGCCACTTTGTTTTTCTAAAATTCTTCGTGCGTCTTCTTTATCTTTGGCTTTTCTGAGAATTTCACCATGTGCTGTTACGACCGTATCGGCACATAAAACAGGTGTTTGTACATCCCATTTTTCAAGGTAACTTTGCATTTTCCCTTTAGTGGCATGATATACAAAATGTGCGGGATTGGAAATTCTCAAAGATTCCTCATCAAAGTCACAAGCCCTTTGCGTAAAAGGAATACCAAAAGCATCAAGTATCTGCGCTCTTGTGAGGGAGCTTGAGGCTAAGATAAGAGGTTTCACGCTTAGTAACCTCTTAAAATAACGCCAAAATAGACAGAAATAATCGCTAAAATGAGATTAAGTGGGATTAAATACTTTACCATCAAAACCATATTTTCTTCTACTTCGATGTAATTTCCCTCATCAAAACCTTTTTTTGCCTTCCAGTATTTGATATACATGTAAACAAAATTAAAAGCGATAAAAGTCCACAAAGCCTCTTTCGTATTGACCATCACATAAGTCGTAGGATTACCGCTTTTAAAGCCAATGCCTAAATTCATAAAAACGGAAGTCAATACGATGATAAACATTACAGGCAATAAAAAGACGATGTAGCGCTTCATCATTCTAAGACAGCTACCAAACTTAACTTTATTGTCTAGGATATCTGCTTCTACAGGCTGTATCACAAAACGCAGTACAAACATACTTCCGATTAATAAACATGCACTTAAAATATGCAAAAAAATGATAATTCTGCCAAAATCTCCAAATATTTCTATAAAAAAATCGCGCATCACTTACCTTGAAGAATGTGTGTCGCATAAGCAATAGCAGCTGCTTTTGCTTCGTCTATCCTAGAAGCATCTTTGCCTCCTGCTTGGGCAAAATCATCTCTTCCGCCACCGCCACCACCAACGATTGGAGCGATTTCTTTAATCCAAGCTCCTGCTTTTAGCGGTGCATTTTTGATACCAGCGGCAATCGTTACTTTGTCATCTTTGACTTGGAACAACAACACGGCCACTGCTTCTTTTTCATTTTTTAAATCATCAATACGCGCTTTAATATCACCCGCGCCCAAAACATCAACAATAAGTTCAATTCCGTTTACATGTAAAGATTCTACGGACTTGCCCATGTTGGCACTCAAAGATTCGACTTCGCCTTTAAGCGTTTTAATTTCTTCTCTTAAAC
>JAQWCT010000167.1 GCA_028705785.1 Sulfurospirillaceae bacterium
ATGATGTTGAGTCCATGGCTTTCTACCCCACTGTCTTTAAGGATGGCACGCCCCACTTTAATTTCTTCTTCAAGCTCTCCTGTGATAGAAACTCGCAAAGTATCTCCGATGCCATCAAGTAAAAGTGAGCCTAAAGCAATAGAGGATTTAACCGTAGAGTGAAACAAAGTCCCAGCTTCTGTGACCCCCAAATGAAAAGGATAGTCCACCAAAGGGCGAAGTGCTCGATACGCTTCGACGGTGCGTTCCACATCAGAGGCTTTAAGTGAGATTTTCATATTGGTAAAGCCTAGGTCTTCGAGATATTTGATATTGTAAAGTGCTGATTCGACCATCCCTTTTGAAGTAGGACCATATTTGTCATCAAACTCTTTTTCCAAACTACCACTATTAACTCCGATACGAATAGGAATGTTGCGCTCCATGCACGCTTTAACCACTTCTTTAACGCGTTCTTTATTGCCGATATTACCTGGATTTATACGGATACAATCCACCACTTCAGCCGCAATAAGCGCCAAACGATAGTTAAAATGAATATCTGCCACCAAAGGCAAACTCGTTCGCTCTTTAATCGCTTTAAGCGCATGCGCATCTTCATAATCAGGCACAGCTACTCGGACAATATCGCAACCCACAAAATGAAGACGGCGAATCTGCTCAACCGTTGCTTCAACATCATGCGTTTTAGAGTAAGTCATCGACTGTACAGGGATTTTTGCACCGCCTCCGATGGGAACATTGCCTACAAAAATTTGTTTAGTGGGATATCGTTTTATCATTGTTTAAATCCAAAAAATAGTGTTGATTAGATTATACAATTATTGAATTTAAGAAAAAGAAAGTGGGTCAATGTCAGCTTCTACATGTAAGGGTTTTACACTGTGGGCTAGCTCCAAAAGTGCTTTGGATGAGTCACTTCTGGCTAAGAGTTCAAAGCGATATTTACCTGCGATTTTCGTGATATTTGACTTACCAAAGCCCACGATTTCAACTTGCGGAAAATTTTGTGCGATGGAAGAAACTTTATCTATCAGTGCTTTGGCTTTATCTTCTTTCACATGCGATGCCATCAATCGTAGCATCTTTTTGTAAGGAGGGTAAAGACCTTTTCGGTACACCAATTCATCGCTTAAAAACTGTTCAAAATCGCCTAGATATTCTCTAAAAAATGGTTCATTTTTGGTTTGTATTAACACTTCACCATAGCCTTTTCGACCACTTCGACCTGCTATTTGGAGTACCAATGCTAAAGCTCTCTCTCTTGCTCTAAAGTCTGAAATACCCAAAAGAGAATCTACCCCCAAGATAACCGCCAATCCTACATTGTGATAGTCATGCCCTTTACTAAGCATCTGCGTTCCTACCATCACATCGATTTTATTTTCATTGAACTTGGTCAAAATATCTTTGAGTTTATTGGCAGTCGTTACCTCATCTCTATCAAACTTTTGAATCACTTTATCTTTAAAATGTTCACTCAAACGCAAAGCCACTTCGGCCGTACCAATGCGATTAGCGATGATGTCTTCGCAACCGCACTTTGGACACGCTTTTGGAATCACTTCTGCGTAATTACAATAATGACATTTAAGCGCATTTGCCTCTACATGTAAGCTCATCCCCACACTACAATAAGGACACTCTACATTTGCACCACACGCTTTACATGTAATGTATTTGAAGTTGGCACGCGTTGGAAGAAATACCACCACTTGCCTATTTTGGTCGAGTGTTTTTTGGATAGTGTCGATGACTTTGGAACTTAAGTCATTGTGATTGTCATCAAAAAAAGTACGACTTTGAGAGTCAAAGTAAGTGCCTCTGAGTCTAAAGTAAGGAATTTTATGAAAACTAGTCAGCGTAGGTGTTGCACTTCCTAAAAGCACCCTAGCTCCTAATTTTTTCCCAAATAAAAGGGCTAAATCTTTGGCATTGTACCGAGGTCTAGAGCTTGATTTGTAGCTATCATCATGTTCTTCATCCACGACGATTAAACCGATGTTTTGAAGTGGCAAGAAAAGTGCAGAACGCGTCCCTGCTATGATAGAGATTTTGCCCTCTTCTAGGTCACTTAGTATCTGTGCTTTTTTCTTTGCGGTAATTTTGGAGTGCCAAAGAGCAATTTTTTCACCAAAGTGGTGTTTGAGCCTGTTTTTCATCTGAGGTGTCAGCCCGATCTCTGGCATTAAAAAGATAGCCGTTTTGCCGTCCCTTATGGTCTGCTCAAAAAGCTTCATGTAGATTTCACTCTTGCCACTTCCCGTATCGCCAAACAAGAGCGACGCATCATGAGCTTGAATAAAGTTATATGCCCTTTGTTGCTCATCTGACAAAACAATATCTGTTGCAAAATCTTCTTTTACATGTAAAGGTATCGAAATAGTTGGCACAAACAACGAAAGTGCCTCACCAAGGGAGCAAACATAATACTCCGCGATAAACTTCGCCAAATCAAGTGTAACTTTTGGGTAATATTCTTTACATGTAAAAAGGATTTCTTCACATTTAAACGCAGGCTCTTGGATGACTTCTAAGATAACGCCTTTGAGTTTCCTTTTGTTTAAAGAAATATCGACAAGAGTGCCGATGCTCAGTGTTTGAGAACTTTGATAAGTAAGAGGACTAAGTGGGGATTTTAAAAGCGAAACGAGATAGTACTGCACATTATTAACGGGTTAAATCATCACAACTAGCAACACCTGTGGTACAGTTAAAAAGGCCTGTTACATTGTTGTAAGTGAAGTTATTGTCCACACCAAGAACTCTAAAAGTGTAGGCATTGACATTTGTTTTTACCCATGAACCATCAGTATCTCTTCGTGAAAGTATCGGGTACTCTAAAACATTGCTAGTATTGCCATCAGCAAAATTAAAAAGCCTTTGATCGTTAATATTGTAATTTATAACAGAATCTATATTGGGAAGAGCACTTGTATTGCCCTCGAGTAATCTTCTTGATTTTTGCAAAGCAATGCCACTACGAATGGCAGAAACTTGAGATTGTCCTTTAACCAGATTGGCATCATCACGAGTTGCAGCAAGTCTTGGAATAGCTACTGCTGCTAAAATACCTAAAACAACAATAACAAAAACTAGTTCTATCATGGTAAAAGCACACCTGGAGTTTTTCACGCTAAAGCCTTAAGAAAAGGAGGGAAAACCCTCCTTTGAAATTATCGAGTAATTCTTGTTCCGCCAAAAGATTGGTTAGCATCAATCATTGCTCTAACAGCTGGAAGAGCTACAACTTGTGTACAAATTGTTCCTGCTGGGTTATTTGTTCCTAATGTTGATACATTACCATCAACAGTAAAAGTAAGCGTTAGACAAACTGTAGCATTGTTATCTGTTCTCACTGTCATAGTAGATGCTGTAGGCGAATATGCAGTTGACACATTAGTCATCAGCCTACCAGAAGTAGCACTAAAATTCATGTTTCCTGTAGCATTTGTATCTGCCCAATGTCCTCTAGCTGTATAATATGACCCTAAATCGCCGTATAGCGTAGCAATATCTTGTGCTGCTGCGGAGATAGAAGCATCATCTCTCGTAGCCGCCAATCTAGGTATAGCCACTGCTGCCAAAATACCTAAAATAACGATAACGAAGATTAACTCGATCATCGTAAAACCTTTTTTCATATTTTCTCCTTGTATTTTTTAGCCTATACACTTATAGACCATTGATGTCATTCTATAACAATACTTTTAAAGCAAAACTTAAAGTGTTTCTATCTTCTGGACGAGTTGTCTTATTTCTTCTTCGAGGAGGAAATTATCGTAACATTTACCGACATAAGCGAACAAAATCTCTTTAGGGTCGATAGTACTTCTACCTTTAAATTTCTCTTTAAAGTCAGCTTCAAATTGCTCTGCAAAGGCACCCTCTAACTTGATGTCGAAGTCTTTTCCCCCTAGGGAGATGGTGATTTTATTCATCTGCCAAGTACTGCTTCTATCTTACTCATAAGATCATCTGCATTAATGTCTTTTCCGATAAGGCTTTGCTCTAGCTTTGCGATTTGCACATCTTTAGCTTCTGCCAAGGCTTTGGCTCTGACAACTTCTTGTCTAAGTGACTCATTTTGCGCTTGAAGATCTTTGTATTTTTCCAAAAGCTCACTAATCTTATCACTCAAAGTGTTAATAGGTTTTTCTTGTTCAAACATGCATTCCTCCATACTTTGCTATAATTGTAACAAAAATAATTAAAAAGAATCAACTATGAGCGATTTTCAATTAGAAAGCCCCTACGAACCTTCCGGCGACCAACCTCAAGCTATCGAAAAGCTCACGGCTGCCATTAAAAAAGGAAGTCAATACCAAACACTTATCGGCGTAACAGGTAGTGGAAAGACTTATACCATGGCACAAATCATACAACGCCTTCAAATGCCTACTTTAGTGATGACACACAACAAAACTTTGGCTGCACAACTTTACAGCGAATTTAAAGGCTTCTTCCCTAAAAATCATGTCGAATACTTCATCAGCTACTACGATTACTATCAACCAGAAGCCTACATCCCTCGCAGTGACCTTTTTATCGAAAAAGACAGTTCCATCAATGAAGAATTAGAGCGTTTACGCCTTAGTGCTACCGCTTCATTGCTTTCCTTTGATGATGTCATCTGCGTGGCTTCGGTTTCTGCCAACTACGGTTTGGGCGACCCAAATGAATACAAACAGATGGTACAAGTCATCGAAAAAGGTGCTCTTATCAACCAAAAAGCTTTACTGTTGCGACTAGTTGATATGGGATATAAGCGCAATGATGTCTACTTTGATAGAGGCTCATTTCGGGTGAGTGGTGATGTTATCGATATTTACCCAGCTTATAGTGAAGAAGAAGCCATCCGTGTAGAGTTTTTTGGGGATGAAGTTGAAAGTATCAATTACTTTGAAGTCTTTCTTAATAAAAAGCTTCAAACGCTAAACAAAGTCGTCATCTACGCTGCAAGTCAGTTTATCGTTGGACATGGGAGATTGCAAGAGACTATCAAATCGGTTGAAACAGAGTTAGCCGAACGACTCGCCTACTTTAAAAAAGAAGATAAGCTTGTCGAACACCAGCGCCTTAGACAACGCGTTGAGTTTGACCTTGAGATGCTTCAAGCCACAGGTTCGTGTAAAGGTGTCGAAAACTATGCCAAATACCTTACAGGCATCAAAACAGGCGATACACCCTACTCACTTTTTGACTATTTTGAAGCGATGGGAAAAGAGTATCTGGTCATCGTGGATGAATCACATGTCAGCCTTCCACAATTTCGAGGTATGTTTGCAGGCGATAGAAGCCGTAAAGAAGTTTTAGTCGAGTATGGTTTTAGACTTCCTAGTGCCCTTGAAAATCGTCCTTTGATGTTTGATGAGTTTATCAACAAAGCCCCTCGTTATCTTTTTGTCAGTGCTACACCTAAAGAGTTAGAACTAGGACTTAGTGGTGAAAACATCGCCGAACAAGTCATCCGACCAACAGGTCTTCTTGACCCAAAAGTCGAAATCATGAATTCTCAGAATCAAGTAGAGACACTTTTTGATGAGATAAAAAAGGTTACATGTAAGGATGAAAAAGTTCTTGTCACCGTGCTGACTAAAAAAATGGCGGAAGAGCTGACGCGTTACTACGCAGACCTTGGCATCAAAATCAAATACATGCACTCAGACATTGATGCGATTGAACGAAACCAAATTATCAGAAGTCTTCGAGTTGGTGAATTTGATGTCCTAGTGGGTATCAACTTGCTTCGAGAAGGACTTGACTTGCCCGAAGTCTCTTTAGTGGCTATTTTAGATGCCGATAAAGAAGGATTTTTGCG
>JAQWCT010000168.1 GCA_028705785.1 Sulfurospirillaceae bacterium
TCGCTCATCCCTTTAAAAAGAGGCGATTCTTTTTCTATAAAAAGCTCATTCCACCCCATATGAGGGACTTTAAGCCTGCTTTTAAACCTTGAAGTATCAAACTTGACAATTTCTCCCTCAATTAAGCCAAGACCCTTACTTTGACCAAATTCCACACTACTTTCAAACAATAATTGCATTCCAAGGCAAATACCAAGAAGAGGTTTTCCTGAACTTGCAAATGCTTTTACTGCCGCACTCATCCCCTCTTTTTCCAAACACTCCATCGCATCTTTAAATGCGCCCACGCCTGGAAGGATGATTTTGTCGAACTTTTCAACCTCATCCGCTTTTTTAACGACTTCTACATGAAAACCTAGCTTATCAAATGCGTTAACCACACTGCGCAGATTGCCCATATTATAATCAATCAAACCTATCATGAGTCTCTCTTTGGAGGAAGGGATTTTAGATAAAAGGCAAGTCCAAAAAGAAGCATCGTCACGCCACCGATGAGATAAACAGCATACAAGATATGCGCCGCATCGATAATGGCAAATTTAAAGACTAGCATCAACGCTTCTATCGCAAGAGCTATGATGATAGAGCCCAAAAAGCGAACCATCGTTTTGTGCATACCTGAAGTATCATCCCGTTCGTTGCGCCCTAATACCTCTTCTTCAAAAATGGTTTTGACCAAATCAAAAATGGCCAATGAAAGTGTAATAAGGATGGTTGATTCGAACATAGCTTTAATATCAAGAAGGTCAAACGCTAACCCATGGGTAAAAAGGCTCCTCATTCCATTGAATAATAACAGTAATGCAATAGCAAAAAGTGATAATGAAAAAATCGAATAAACCACTTGAGAACTTTTACCAAATAAAGACTGCAACGAGGAGGGATGTGCAATTTTTAAAATATGTTCCAAAGAAACATCAATACATGCGATGTATTTTAGACTGTTTTGGTCGTCATAAATAGGATAAGAGGCTGTCACTGTCAAATCATTGGTTAAAGATGAGGGATAAGGGTCGCTTAATACACATCTTCGCTCCCGAACAGCTCGATAATAGTAAGACTTCGCACTTCTATTTTGCCCCAAACCACCCTTTTTCTGTGGGTCATTGGTAATATTATCAATAACCTGCTCCCCTTTATAATTGAGAAGATAGAGCGCGTCAAAGTCTTCAACTTCATGGACTATCTTATCTAACCCTGTACTAATAACATCAAGATCGGGCTCAGGCATGCGATTAGGCATATTGCGCGTAAAGAGATAACACAAATACGCTCTTGCCCTAGCTCTTACTTCACCAAATTGTTGAATCTCACGAATAACCATCATACGCCTTTATAAAACTTTTGCCGTATTTTAGCTAAATTTTTAATTTATATACTTTAGCGTATGGATCTAATATAATCGGTTCAAACAATTTCTCATCATAATTTTCTAACACAAAAAGTTGAATATAACTGGCATTAAAAGCATCTTCGTCTAAGATGAGAAAAGTATTATAGGCTTGCATATAAATGATAGAAAATTGACCATTGGCATGGACAATATTTTGATCTTTAACTAATTTTTTTTCTTTGTTATACCCTGTTTTGATAAAGCGCTTTAAAGGAATTTCTTGGACACCAAGCTTTATTATTCCTTTGGTTTTATCCAAAATGACACCTTGCCCAAAATCCATTTTTTCAGCTGAGTCTTGAAAGCGATTGGTTTGAAAGAAAAATGGCTGTCTCACCGTTTTACCACTCATAATATCAAGATTACTAAACTGTGCCACAGTAGGGTAAATACCCATCATGCGATACGGTAAATAGAAAAAGATATCTCTTGTTTTCGTAGGCAAGGTGATATTAGTGTCTAGGGAATCTAAAAAATCATTGGCATTTTTAAACCCAGCATCCAATGTCATTTGTGCGGTATTATTCATTACCGTTTCATTTTTTTCTGCTTTTGCAAAAGTATTTTCGGTATATTCTACTTCTAACCTTGCTAACTTTGCAGCTTTATCAGAAGGGTTTGTCAGCATATAACTCACAGGAAAATTTACTTCTCCACTATGTTTTCCACCATCAATAAGCGTTTTAGTATCAACATAATAACGCAAAGGATAGCCATAATCCCACCATGAGACAACATAGTCTTCTCTATCGCTCATGGCTTTGAGCTTATCTAAAAGTTCCACTTCATTTTTATTAAACACCGTAGGCACACGATAATCGATAACATGCAAGATATTGGGATATAAAATTGCAAGTGCCCCAAGGATAACTACGCTTGATTTAATAACTTGTCCTACTTTTTCATTGATAAAAAGATCTTGAATAAAAACGCTACATGTAAAGAGTAAGTATGCAATGCCAAAGGCGCCAATGGGCACAGCATAAATCGTAAATCGAAGCCCACCGATAAGTGCTAAAAAGCCAAGTCCTAACAAAGGAAGCCCTAAAAGCATCACCGGATATCGCCATGCTAACACAGCGCATCCAACCATCGATAAGACAAAAGTAATAGTATGCCCACTAATGCGTTCAGCAAAAGTGACAAAATCTATCTGCCCTGCTTCGCGCACCGTCTGCATAACAGAATAAAAGTGCAATGGTAAACTATCTTGACTCACCTCAACCACATCTTTAAAAACATACCCTTTAAGTTGCGCCCAAATAGGGTCAAATCCTCCTGTGAGCAAAAACAATCCCACAGATGCACCCAGTATATACCAAATATATTTTTGAAATTTTGCTTGTTTAAAAATACCATATATCAACACTACAAGCACTAATCGCCAAATAGAGGGCAGTCCCATCATTGCAAACAGCATAATGGCTAATAATTTGAAATTAAAGCCATTTTTTCTATCAAATATAACTGCATATGCAAGTATCAAGCCAAAATAGGAAAATTCTAACGAATAACTCTGCGGATACCACCAACGATAAGCGATAATTTCTAAAGCCGTAATAAGTAAATATTTTTCTTCTTGTGTTCGTAACGCAAGAATCAGTGACCACAATAAAAAGACAGGAAAGACGATGGTTAGCATATCTGTATCATAGTATCCCACCATCGTACGATTGTAGTAACTTACCGCAATTGATGCCAAAAGAGCGGCTAGAAAACCAACTTCTGGAAGCTTGAGATTGTGCGCTATCAAAATCATCGGAATAACAATCAATGAGCCAAGAAATGCAGGCATATAGAAGATAATCGTTTCAAATGAAAAAGGTAATAATTTGACGATGACATAAGTCAACCAAGTCGGAGCACTTTCAACAGGAGAGAGTGAATGCAATTGAGAAGTGCCATTGAGTAAATCTCTAGCACCCTCCGCCCAAAAATAGCCATCATTGGTATTGATCATAAACTGTCCAGCAAATTTAAATGCTTCAACATCACTAAACTGATACACCCAAATCATTCTTACCAAAACGCTAAAGCTAAAAGCTAAGACAATAAGACCAATAATATATAGATGACTCTTTTCTATTTTTAATAAATTCACTTTTTACCTTTGGTGATTAAACTCTGGAACAATCTCTTTTAGTTTACGCATTTTATCTTTACATGTAAAGAGTTCCTCGATGTCAAGTTCTAATTTTTGGATGCTATACTCCGTTTTGTGCGCTACCATAATGGACTTATACTGAGTTTCTTTATCGCTCTCATCTAGAAGTAGCTCTTCATGAAGCTTTTCTCCAACTCTTAAGCCAGTGAATTTTATGGTGATATCTTGCTTTCCAGAAAGATCTATCATTTTCTTGGCTAAATCAATGATGCGCACTGGCTCACCCATATCAAGGATGAAAAGCTCTCCACTGCATCCAATAGCACCTGTTTGTAACACCAATTCACACGCCTCTGGAATCAGCATAAAATACCGCGTAATATCTGGATGCGTCACGGTAATCGGTCCGCCTTTTTCTATCTGTCTTCGAAACTTTGGAATAACCGAACCACTACTTCCCAAAACATTTCCAAATCGGACAGAGACAATTTGTGTATTTTTAGAATCTACATTTTGTGCGTACAACTCACAAATTCTCTTCGTTGCACCCATCACATTGGTCGGACGAACTGCTTTATCGGTGGAAATAAGGATAAATTTTTTGACACCATGTTTGATGGACAAATCAATACAATTTTTTGTCCCTAACACATTGTTGATGATGCCCTCTTCAACATTGTCTTCTACCAAAGGAACATGTTTATAAGCCGCCGCATGAATGAAAATAGTGGGTTGATATAATGCTAGTGTTTTATCCAGCAATGCTTCATTGAGCACACTTTGCATGATAGGAACGACTATTTGGCTATCAATCTCCTCCATCAGCGCATAAAGATTATATTCACTATGGTCAAGGAGTATTAACTGTTTTGCCCCATATTTTAAACATTGTTTTGCTATCTCAGAGCCTATACTTCCCCCAGCCCCACTTATCATCACTACTTTGTCTTTGATAAATTCAGATATGGCCACTTTATCCAAATCTTTAGGATGTCTTGCCAACAAGTCTTCAACAGAAATTTCTTTAAGTTGAACACTAAAGTCTTTATCACGAAGAATTTCACTAAGGGAGGGAAGTATTTTGATCTGATGAAAATGATGGCTTAGCTTTTCGTATATCTCTTTAATCCTACTTTGTTCAGCAGATGGAATGGCAATGACCAATAAATCATACTTACCTACTCCGACAATATCTTTTAATTTTTCTTCAGAAACAATCGAAATTCCATCAATACTTCGCTTCTGTAAATCTTTATCATCATCTACAAAATACATTATTTTATACGCGCTATTACGATACTCTTCTTCTAGTTTCAAGCCCGCTTTCCCAGCACCATAAATCACTAATGTTTTATCTTTTTGGGTATGGCTACGATTGATGAGAAGATAGTAAAAATACATAGCAAAATTGATAGCAAACAGATATAAAAAGAGTTCTGAGAGCATAAATGAGAGACGAAAAACACCATAATATAAAGGTGCATAAACGCAAAATGCAAAGATATACACAACACTTTTGAGTAAAAATGTCTTTTGCGTTACTTTAGACCATGAAAGAGAAGAATCTTGAAAAATAAGCACTGAAGATACAATACGCACAGCAATCACCACTGCGATAAAAGACCAATCAAGCTCAAGATGAAAAATCCAAAATGTCCATAAAAATGAACTACATGTAAGAAAAATAATCACTAGCAGATTTAAAATTCTTTTGTCTATATTAAAAATCACTCAAACCTCTTTTTAGTATCTATCCATTTGACAACGCCATATAACAGTATGATAGTCATTATAAAACACACCATAGTAAAACCTTGAAATACAAATGCAATATACCCTAAAATGAATAAAACAACATTAATACCTATTGAAAATAGAACGACCTTGTCATGACTCCAACCACTTTGTGTCAATCTTTGATAAGCATGTTTTTTATGAGCACAAGAGAGCTTTTCGCCATTACGATACCGACGAACTAAGGTAAGTGTTGCATCAAACCAAAAAAGTCCAAAAAGAATGAGCCAAATAAAGATAGAAGTACCATTGTTTTGACTATAAATGGCGAATACAGCAACATTGTAACCTAACAATGTACTACCAACATCACCCATAAAGATTTTAGCCTTATGCCAGTTCCAAACCAAAAAACCAAGCACGGAAACAATAAAAACCAAAAAATAATCTCCACTCAAGATTAACCAACCAGCCAAACCTAAGAAGACTGCTTCACTCCCTGCATAACCATCAATGCCATCCAAAAAATTATATAAATTAATGCACCACATTATTCCTAAAAAGGCTAATCCA
>JAQWCT010000169.1 GCA_028705785.1 Sulfurospirillaceae bacterium
CTTTAGCCTATGGGAAAGTTTATGGTGGGGGCTCAATATAGGATTTACTTTAGCACTTTTAGCTTATTCTATCCCTGCTTTTTTAGGGAGTAAAGATAAGTTACTCACATTTTTCTTTAGTGCTCACATCATAAGTGCACTTGTGTTTCAAATGGGCTTCAATGGTACTTTGTATATTCTATATGTTAACCCAGACTATATCAGTAATATCATTATCCTATCTGTCATTTTACTTGGATTTTTCAATGTCCTTGTGATACTCCGCTTTTTAGCCATTATCAATCACAAAAGAGGAAGCGTTTGGTATGGTATGTTATCGATATTGTTCTTGTTGATGATAGATTTTGGATTGCTTGTACTCTCCATATATGACATTGTTTTATTTCAGCATATGGCTTACTTTAACATTACGCTTGAACTTTTAAGATGTATCGTCTGGTTCTCATTTCTGCCTCAAATCATAAGTCGTTCACATAAAAAAATCTTTTATTATCTTTTTTCAGGGTACACCATGATGTTTATACCCTACTTCGTTTTCGTCTTATACTCTTCTGGATTGATTCAAAATAATGTTATCGTTACCTATGGCTTTTCAGTTGGAATCTTGCTTGAAACTTACTTTTATTCACTGGGGCTTACGCAATATATTCGTAAACTAGAATATACAAAAATCAATCAAGAAAAACTCATTAAGCTTCAAATGCGTTTTACCTCTATCGGTAGCATTATTGGCAATATTGCACATCAATGGAAAGTACCACTAATGAGAGCTGGGGTATTGCTTGCTGAAACTGAAGCGATGATTCATCTTAAAAAAGAGACGGCACTGAGTGAAATTCAGCATAACATCATTCCACAACTAAGAGAAAGTCATAATTTTATGCAAAATACCATAGATGAATTTTATGCACTCTATCGCCACACAACACAAAAAACTATCTTCAACCCGTACCACTCACTTTACAATGTTTGGAATATGCTCAGTGCAAGAGCCATTAATGCCAACATAAAATTAGAAGTCATTGATAGACAGGATATTGAAATTGAAAATTATGAGCACCACTTTTGTCATCTTCTTATGATTATCCTTGATAATGCGATTAATATCGCTCATAAAAGACAAATAGCTCAATCATCCATTTTTGTCTCTATTCAAAAAGAGGCAGAAAAACTGCTGGTAACGATTGAAGATACTTGTGGAGGTATCGAACAGGCCTTGATAAAATCCATCTTTCATTCTACAACTTTCACCCATGAAAGTGCCCCAGAGTATGAGGGAATGGGGCTTTTTATATTTAAAACCTTATTGGAAGTGAAATTTGCAGGATTGGCAACAGTGAGTAACGCTTCACAAGGAGCAAAATTTGAGATAGCCATACCACTGTATCCGCCCAGTGTAAATTTTTAAAAACGGAACTTCTTTTGCTTAAGGTAGCATATCTATCTTAATAAAGGAAACCCCATGCGTTTGCATCTGAGTTCTGATTGTATCACGGTCAATATCCCTGAACACTCTTCACATTTCTTACATGTAAGCCAAACTTTGTCTCAAAAATTTACCAAATCTTTTTGGGTTAATGAAACACTCATTAATCTCTCGACTCCCAAAGAAAAAGAAAAACGCAAAGCATTTTTGACCTCTTTATACTATACTTGCGCCTTTGCCTCACAAACACAAAACCTAGCTTTTTTACAAAAACTTATCGCTATGCACGACAAACCTATCAAAGTAGTCAAAAAAGGGGCACAAAAAATTATCTCTTATCAAACCCCTACATTAGAAAAATACTACAAGATTCTTGAAGCCTCACAAACAGAAAGTCTCCAAACTATCCGAAAAAAATACCTTCGCCTCGCAAAACTCTATCACCCTGACCACCAAGACAGCTCATGTACGAGGAAATTTCAACAAATCCAAGAGGCCTACGAAACCATCAAAGCCCAAAAACGCAAAAAAATAGCCGCCTAGAGCTTTTCTTAAGCTACGCTTGGTTAGAATCTCATTTCCACATTTATCTGGGGTGTTAGCTCAGCTGGGAGAGCGCAACGCTGGCAGCGTTGAGGTCAGGGGTTCGATCCCCCTACACTCCACCATTTATCTCATCATTCGAAAAAATCCCTCATGGATCATCTCTTAAAATCTCAAACTAGGGCAGTTTCAATAATCAAATATCTTGAGGTTATGGCACTCATCCATAACCTCAAGAAAGAATTCCTTCTCGTAGTTTTTCTATCAGAGCATGACTTAGGGTATGCAATTCGTTCATACGGGATAGTGCTTCTGCTTTTTGTCCTAAATAAAATATCTCTAACAATGCTTTTCCCACTTCATGAATACGCTCATGGATAAGTCCAATGTCATCAAACCAATCATCCTTACTATGGATAATCTTTCTTTTTTGCTCATACCACATACCAAATCTGCATAAATGTGCATCCATTGGCAGATGCGATTCTTTCTCTCCTTTAAAAAAACTCTCTAGTGCTGTTATCCATACTCGATGTTCAATTTCTGCAAATAATAGAGGTAATGTTTCTGGATTGACCGTATGATTTTGCCATGATGTCCATTTTATATCTGGTTTCCATGACTGAATCCATTTTGGAAATTCATATGATGGCATGGGTCTAGCAATTCCATATCCTTGAGCCCATTCACAGCCTAATGCCAATAATAATTCTCCATGTTCTATCGTCTCAACACCCTCTGCAATAACATTTCGGCGAAAAGCTTTTGCTAAACCCAAAATACCCTCAATAATAGCAAGATCATCAGGATCGCTGAGCATGTCTCGTACAAAACTTTGGTCGATTTTAAGTAACTCTGCTGGTAGGTGTTTAAGGTAAGTCAAAGAAGAATAACCTGTTCCAAAGTCATCAAGTGCAAAATGTACTCCTAGATTGTGACAACGATGGATGACATCAGAAACTTGTGATATATCTTCAAGTGCGCTGGTTTCTAATATCTCTAATTCTAAATTGCAAGGGTCAACATCACTATGCGTCATCAACAATTTCTCCAAGCGTTCTACAAAATTGCTCTGTTGCAGTTGGTATCCTCCCACATTGACACTAATGGGGATACTTAGACCTAGCTCATGCCACTGCGCTATCTGAATTAAAGCTGTTTCAATGACCCATTCACCTAGTGGAATACTCATAGGATGATTTTCAAGAATAGGCAAGAAAGCTGAGGGTTGCAATAACCCATGTTTAGGATGTTGCCAACGAATAAGTGCTTCTGTACCAATCACTTCGCCCGTTTTCATATTGACCTTGGGTTGATAGTAGAGGATAAACTCTTTTTGCTCTATCGCTCGTACAATATCTTCTAAGCTTTCTCTTTGCGCTTTGAGTGCACCATCTTGAACAATATCAAATAATGAATAGTTATTTTTGCCAGTTTGCTTTGCTAGGTACATCGCTTGGTCAGCTTGGCGCATCAATTGATCAGCATCCATACCATCTTGAGGATAAAAGGTCACACCGATACTGGCTGAAACTTGCAGTGAAATCTCTCCTACCTTAACACTGCGAGAAGCTGCTTGTAAAAGTCTCTCTATCAATGGTTTACAATCTTTATTTTCCTCCAAATCAACTAGAACAGCGACAAACTCATCGCCGCCAAGCCTTGCCATCGTATCACCCTCACGAAGTGCTTCTCTCATATATTTAGCAAGAATAATCAATAATTCATCACCAACATTATGACCATAAGTATCATTGACCACTTTAAATCCATCTAAATCAAGATAGACCACTGCTAGTTGCTTACCTTGTCTTAAGGCGTGTGCCATCGCCTGTTTAAGTCTATCTGCAAGGAGTACACGATTGGGAAGATTAGTAAGAGCATCATAATGGGCGATATGTTCGAGTTGTTGCTGATGTTGTTTCATCGTTGTAATGTCGGTGAAGAGGGAAACATAATGTTGTATTCGACCATGGGCATCATGCACTGCACTGATTGTTTGCATTTGAGCATACACTTCACCATTTTTGCGTCTATTCCAAATCTCTCCGCTCCATTGCCCTTTTTCCGCAAGTGTCTGCCACATCTTCGCATAATATTTTGCCGAATATCTACCCGATTTCATGAGGCGAGGTGTTTGCCCTAACGCTTCTTCTTTGCTATAACCAGTGATAAGTGAAAAAGTATCGTTAACATCGATAATAACCCCTTGGTCATCCGTAATGGCAATACCTTCCCTTGCATGTGTAAACACATTTGCTATCAATTTTAACTTTTCTTCTATACGCTTTTTTTCTGTAATATCAGCGATAACGCCTACTAAGCCGAGTTCTTCTCCATTAATTCCATAAAAGCGTTTACCCGTTAAGTGCCCCCAAAAAATGGTCTCATCAGCACGCCAATAAGCTCTCTCAAGATCAACCGAATGAACTTCACTACACAAGAGTGCTAACATTTTTTGTCGCCCTATTTCTCTTTCATTTGGGTGGATAAGCGCCACATATTCCATTGTGATGAGCTCTTCAATTGACCATCCAAACATATCCGCCATACGCTGATTGGCATGAACAATATAGCCTTGTCTATCTACTAGAAAAATAGCTACACTCGAAGTATCAAATATCTGTTTAAGCAATGTTTTTCGCTTTATCAGCTCTTGATTTGTCTCAAAAAGCTCTTTTTCGGCTCTTTTTTTCTCTGTAATATCACGAAGAAGTACCAAAAGAAAGATTTTTCCATCCAATACTGTTTGGCTAAGTGCGACTTCAACCATAAATTCGTTTCCCTGTGAATGTAAGAAAACCCATTCAAATCGTTTAGTTTCGCCACCTAAGACTGCTTCGATAATGTTTCTTTCTTTATCACAAGACAATTGTCCATCCAGTTGGACTTTTGGAGAAAGCTCTGAGGGAGAGCGATTAAGCAAAAAGGACTTGTTGTCATAATCAAATAGTTGAGTTGCCGCAGTATTGCAATCTATAAAATGATTATCATGCATAATAAACATTGCTTCGGGGGAGTGTTCAAATAACGCCGTAATAAGTTTTTTCATGTATCCCATTCATAAATATATAAAAATAATTTTCACATATTATACTCAATAAAACCCATCAATTCAACATTCTAAACAATAAATGCTTCCTTGCTATAAAAAATAAATCTAAGTTATAAATGAACACTTTTTTTTAAACTCAGCACGATATAATTTAAAAATAATTTAAATACCACTAAAAATGATAACTATGACACACACTATCCAAAATGCTATTCTTATTTTAAATTATGACAATGCGATAGAAGAAGCTAAAAATACTATTTTTGCCAATACTATTGCCAATTTTAAAACCCTAATTGAAGAAAAGCAACTCAAAGGCGTTTTCATTTCTCTGCGCAATATGACTTATCCTAAAGAAACATTGCATTTAGAACATTTAATTAAGCTACTCTCCAAAGTAAGCCAAAAAATTACTGTTCCTATTGCTTTTGGAGATTATTCTAAGGCACTCTTTCATCTTTTACAACCTCTGAGTGCACAAACATCCTTAAAACTTTTTCAAAATATCAATACCGCCATTCTTTTTCTCAATCCAAAATCATTCAAAAAAGATCTCAGTATCTTGCTCTTTGAAGAAGAAACGACCAATGCGGACAAGCTCTCTATTGAGCTGGGAAAATTAGGATATACCATCATCCACGCTAAGGACATGGAAGATTTTAAACACAAAGCATCTTTGAAAAACTATGATATGACGATTACCCAAAATGCTTTCAATCTTTCACAAAG
>JAQWCT010000170.1 GCA_028705785.1 Sulfurospirillaceae bacterium
TTGGTGAGGGGAAAAAAGAACCAAAAGCGACATAATCTGCGCCCAAAGCTTCGTACTTTAAGGCTCGCTCAATATCGCCATAACATGAAACACCAATGATTTTATCGTCTCCCATGATAGCTCTTGCTTGCATATATCCGATGTCATCCTCGCCTACATGTAAACCATCAGCATCCACTTTTTTTGCCAAATGCGCTCTATCATCAATGATAAATAGGGCATTGTAGCGCTTGCATAAAGCCTGTAAAGCTTTACATGTAAGCTCTATGGCATCATCACTAGCATACTTTTCACGAAATTGCACAACACTCACACCTGCTTTTAAAACTCTTTCTATCTGCACAAGGATAGTTTCATGTGGCGTTAAGATAGCATCACTTAAAACATAGATACCTTTGAGGAGCTCTTTTTTTGACATTTCTAACCTACTTTGATTTTTGAAGATTGTACAAATTTAAAACTTAAGGATTCCCCTTAATATAAATCTTTGTAATACTTTAGAAACAAAAGTTATTTATACTGCCTCATCTAAAATGTTTCGGAGAAAGTATGTCACAGCAGATAACGCAATACCTCAAACGCATGAATATTACGCAACGATTTTATCTCGGATTTGCAACGATGTTGGGCGCCCTTTTGGTGATGGGTATTATCTACAGTATCAGTTTTTTTCACAATCGCTACTTTTTTAACGACCAAATCACACAAGCACAAGTCCTCAAAACAAATTTAAGTGAAATAACCCAAGTCAATACTAAAACAATTCAAAATTTTGAAATACTCCAGGAACAAGCTTCAAAAGTAGGCGTTTTATATGAAGACCTTGCCAATCTTCGCAATATTCGCAATGAAATTGCATCACTCAATTTCAAACCATCACAACAAAGAAAGCTCGATCGTCTTGTTGGTGAACTTTTAGCATGGCAAAATACACAAGCAGGTAAACACCCTTTTATCGCTCCTTATGCGGGACAATTTACAATTCTTTCTGAACTTTTACGCACCAACCCTAGTGAAGATGTGGTAAGAGATATTGGACTTGTTATCGAAGATATTACAGGTAAAATCACCGAAGAAACGCTCGCTTTTAGCACAAAAACGCAAGAAACTATGGGGAGTGTCAAAGCAAATTTAACACAACTCAACACCAATCTTTCCACGCAGGGAGAAACACTTCATCAAACAGTCCAATCTTTGATGGATTTGGGTGAAACGAACTACACACATGCGATATATCTTTTGATAGCCAGTATAGTCTTTGCACTAACCCTTGCTTTTATGGCACTGATGGTTAAACTTATCGTGACAGATACGCGTAAAATGCGCACCTATTTTCAACAAGTTATCCATGATGACCAACACATTGATTTGCGGGGTAGAATGGTAATTGACGCTCAAAGCAAGGATGAGATGGATTGTATTGGAAAAGTCATTGGTACTGTTTTCCAAAGCGTTGAGCGTACCATCTTGGAAGTTTCAAACATAGGCTATGGCGCACAACATGCTGCAAAAAGTCTTCAAAAAACATCTCAAACGCTTATGGGTACTATCCTTGCACAAGAATCAAGCATCGATACGATGAGAGAACCTATCGCTAAGTTAAAACAAACACTTACCAATGCTCAAGGGATGAGTGAACAAACCCGTGATGCTTTACGCCAAAATATTTCTGTGATGGAACAATTCATTCAAGGCATTGAAACTTTGCATCAAAATGTTCAACAAAGTAAAGAAGAGCAAATCGATGTCAATTCACATATGCAAGAGCTCTTTACCCAAGTGCAAGAGATGAAAAGTGTTTTAAATATTATCGATGACATTGCCGACCAAACTAACTTGCTTGCGCTCAATGCTGCTATTGAAGCAGCGCGTGCAGGAGAATATGGCAAAGGATTTTCTGTCGTTGCAGATGAAGTCAGAAAACTAGCAGAAAAAACACAAAATAGCCTCGGAAATATCGATGTTATTGTCAAGCAAATGGTAGAAAGTGTCAGAAAAAACAGCACCAAATTAGGACATGTTACACTTCTTATGGACACGACTGCTTTACATATGAGTGATTTAGGATCATTGGCAAATAAAACCAAAAAAGAGGTCACACACTCTTTACATGTAGCCGATAAATCCGTTGAACTTGCCAAAATGGTCGGAGAAAGTGTCAATACACTCATCTCTCAAATGCAAGAATCCCTCTCCTTAAGTGTCACTAATCGTGGCAATGCACAAGCCGTTTCAGGTGTTTCACAAGAGCTTTTTTCAATTTCACATACACTGACTGAAACGCTTTCTAAATTTGTACACCAAGAAACACAAAGATTAGAAAGAACTGCTCCCATACCGTTGACATTTGTAGCTTAAAGGCAATATCTTTCCTCTCATGTTAGATGGATTGTTACCTTGATGAAAAATTAACCATAAATGTCACATTTCTAGCACTCTTTTTATATTTATTTGTGATAAAATTAATCACTCTTAATATAAAGGCAAGAAGATGACAGAGTCGCAAAGCCCTCTTTATGATGGATTTAAAGAAATCCTCAAGAACATTGACCCTCAAAGAGTTAAGGATGTTTTATCCTATATGCGCACCGAAGCGATTAACTTCAATCTCTTTAAAAACGGTGCTTTTATAGAACGAAAGTTTCCTTTTGATGTGATTCCACGAATCGTCTCCGCAGATGAATTTGCTTATCTGGACAAAGGAATTCAACAACGAATTTTTGCACTCAACCTCTTTTTGGAAGACATCTACAGCGACCAAAAGATTTTAAAAGATGGCATTATCCCTAGTGAATTTGTATTTTCCTCCAAAGCTTTTTTACCCGAATTTATGAACACGCCTGTGAGTAAAAACATCCGTGTACACATTAGTGGCATTGACCTTGTTAAAAACAGTGTTGGTGATGGTTGGGTGGTTTTGGAAGATAATCTTCGCGTTCCTAGTGGCGTAAGTTACCCACTTTCTTTGCGTATGTTAACAAGAAAAGTCTTTCCAGAATTTTTTGAAAAACTCCCCATTGCAACAGTCACTGACTATCCTGAACTTCTTTTAAAAACCATGAACCATGTCAACACCGGTGGCATCAATGTGATCTTAACACCTGGGCGATATAACTCTGCTTTTTATGAACACTCCTATCTTGCCAAACAAAGTGGTGCAATCCTTGCCACGGGTGAAGATTTGGTTGTCGAAAAAGATAAACTCTATCTCAAAACTTACAATGGCAAAAGAGCCAAAGTCGGAGCGGTTTATAGACGCTTAGATGATGATGCCCTTGACCCTATCGCGTTCCATCCAGATTCTTTGATTGGCGTACCCAATATCGCTCAAGTTTATCGTGCAGGTAATGTTGCCTTGATGAACTCTATCGGCAATGGTATTGCGGATGATAAAGGTATTTATTATTTTGTACCGCATATGATTCGTTACTATATGAATGAAGAACCCATTTTACAAAATGCGCCGACCTATCTTGCCTATTTTGAAAAAGACCGTCAGCATATTTTACAAAATATGCGCACTCTGGTCATCAAAGATGTGGCAGAAGCAGGAGGATATGGCGTTGTCTTTGGTTGCAATCTCTCCAAAAGTGAGCGACAAAATCTTAAAGATGCTATCATCGCTGAGCCTAGACGCTTTATCGCTCAAGAGGTTATAGAGTTTTATGACATCGAATGCCTTGCCGAAAATGGCGACTTTTTTGCACGCAAAGCAGATTTAAGAATGTATTCTCTCTTTGGTGAGAACATCACTGTTTGGCCAGGAGGCTTGACCCGTTTTACCATGGATCCGAACAGCTATATCGTCAACTCTTCACAAGGTGGCGGATTTAAAGACACTTGGGTTTTAAAGGATACAAAATGATTCTTATCTCACCACAAACAGCAGAAAATCTCTATTGGATGGGTCGTTATATCCAAAGAGCAGAAACTATGACCCGTCTTGTCATCCAATCATTTGATAAGATTTTAGACATTGACCCAGATGAAGGAACAAGGCTTTATGCCAAAATGGGCGTTGAACTCATCTATAAAACACCTCAAGAATTTTTGCAAAAAAGTATTTTTGGATTAGAATATGCTAGTTTGATTTATACGATTGATAATGCCAGAGAAAATGCAATCGTAACGCGCTCACATCTGCCCAATAGAATGTTTAGCCGTATCAATGCCCTCTATCTCAAATATCAAAATGCCAAAGAAACACTTCCTGTTTCTATCTTTTGGCTCGAATCAACCTTGCAAGAACTTGATGCCATTTGGGGAAATCTTGAACTCTCGTTAGTTGAAGCTAAAGAAATTCCTTTTATTGAGTTTGGTCGTATAACAGAACGCATGGATTTAAATATCAGGCTTTACAACAGTATGGAAGCCGCTTTGTTTGACCTTGAAAAGCTGAATCTTTTAGGGTTTAAACTCACGCCTCATTATAAAAAACTGTCGCTCTCATCAAGCAATATCGAAAAAACACTGAAAAAAATCAATGGTCTTTACTATGGCACCGTTATCACGGCATCATGAAAGTGAGGTTATGAGATACTCAGTCATCTTTTGATAGCATTGCTCCGCTTAAATGCGATTTTCTACTCAATAAAGCCATTAATGACACCAAGGATAAGCAATGATAGAAGAAGTATTTAGAGTCAAGCTCCCTGTAGATGAGCAACTCATACTCAAACGAAACCGATTTTCACCTATATTAGACATACCTTTTAGTGAACAAAAACGCATCTCCATCGTGACAGGCATCCATGGTGATGAGATTGAGGGGCAATATGTTTGTTATCTTCTTGCCAAATGGCTCAATGAAAACCCCGATAAGATTAGAGGCATCGTAGACATTTATCCTGCGATGAACCCGATGGGCGTTGATAGTATCACCAGAGGATTTCCTTTTTATGATGTTGACCTCAACCGTGTTTTTCCAGGCAGTACTTCTGATTTCCTCCCTGCACAAGTTGCCAATGGCATCGTTCAAGCGATCAAAGGAAGTGACTATGCTATCGATATTCATGCGAGCAACATTTTTCTCAAAGAACTCCCTCAAGTGCGTATCAGTAAATCTAATGCAAATGAGCTTGTTCCTTTGGCGGAAAAAATAGGTATTGATTTTATTTGGGTGCATGATGCGGTGACGGTTTTAGAATCAACTTTTTCACACACGATGAATACCCTTGGCACCAAAACGCTTGTGGTAGAAATGGGTGTGGGTATGCGTATTACTAAAGCCTATGGACAAAGCCTTAGCGAGGGTATTTTAAATATGATGTCAGAAGTAGGCATTATAGAAAGACCGCTTTCGCCTCACGGCAAAACTTCTGTTTCGACCATTAATTCTCAAGTACATTTTATCAATTCTCCTAGTGCAGGTGTCTTTATACCCTCTCTTGAACATAATGTAACGGTGATTAGGGGAGAAAAGATAGGAGAAATTGTTGATCCACTTTTAGGGGTGGTCAAAAATGAACTTTTAAGTCCATGTGATGGACTGCTTTTTACGGTGAGAGAATACCCTGTTGTTTATGAGGGATCACTCATTGCACGCATTTTAGAAGATATGAAAGAGATAAAGTCATGAAAGAAGAAATTTTATTTGAAATCGACTCTTTAAGTAGAGAACCCCTTCGTGTTAAAGGGTTTCGTTTTGGCAAAAAAGATGCCACGCCGAGCTGTGTAATCGTGGGACCCAT
>JAQWCT010000171.1 GCA_028705785.1 Sulfurospirillaceae bacterium
CTCCAAAATGTCACAACAAGTGCGTTTTTCAGTGTTGCATGAACTCTTGGGTGATGATATTTTGACCTCTAAACTCATCGATGCGGGGTGTGGGTTTGGGGATTTTTATCTTTTTTTACAACAAAAAGGGTGTTTGCCTCGCAAATATATCGGCTATGATATGGTCGATGAGATGTTATTTGTGGCAAAGAAGCGGACTAAACAAGTATTTTATAAGTGCGATATTTTAAGCCAGCCGTTGGAAAGTGCAGATTTTTATGTGGCAAGTGGCTCGATGAATATCTTGAGTCGTTTCGAGACATTTTTGTTTATCCGCCGTTGTTTTGAAGCCTCCACCAAAGGATTTATCTTTAATCTTCTCAAAGGCGAAGATGAAGAGGGGAATTTTAACTATTTTTTACCGCATGAAATCGAGGCATATGTGGCAGATTTTGGATGTGAAGTGATAGTGAGAGAAGATTATATGGACGGTGATTTTACGGTATTTTTAAAAAAGGAAAAGCAATGTTAGTAAGAATGATTTTTTCGCTAGTTGGGTTTTATTTTATGGCGATGGGGTATATCTATTTTACTCAAGATGAACAGGTTTTTAATCAAAGGGCAATTGAAAAGCAAGTCAAAGTGAGTGGTGAAAATATAGAAAATATTGCTTTACATGTAAAGGATAATGTAGATTTAGAGGGTGTTTACCGCAAAGCCAACGAGGAGAATGCACCTTTGATTATTTATTTTGGTGGCAATGCTGATGATGCAACGCAATTTGTCTTACATGTAAAGAAACTTCAGCCTTTTGACATCGTGACTTTTAACTATCGTGGCTTTGTGGGAAGTACGGGTGAGCCGAGTGAAAAAGCTCTTTTTGAAGATGCTTTGAAGATTTATGATACTTATGCGAAGACACAAAAAGTGTATGTCGTCGGGCGAAGTTTAGGCAGTGGCGTGGCAAGTTTTCTAGCATCCAAAAGAGCAGTTGATGGACTCATCCTTATCACCCCGTATGATTCGATTGCTTCGATGGGCAAGGAAAAATATCCTATGTTTCCGATAGATGAATTACTCAAAAACAAATTTGAGACGGTTAAGTACATTGGCTCCATTAAGGCAAAAATTGCTGTCATTGAAGTAGAAAACGACATGACCATCCCCAAATATCACCTTGACAGGCTACTCGAAAAAATGCCCAATAAACCTTTACATGTAAAGCTTGAAAACACAACGCATGGTAAGGTTTTGGAACATCCTGATTTTGAAAAAACCATGCAAACCTTACTAGGAAAGCCCAGTGAATAAACTCTACATCAAACACTCCATTGTCCCAAAACTAAGACGCTTTAGCCCTTGGATTTACGCCAATGAGATAGACTCACCCAAAGAGGAGTTTGGAAGTGGCGAGTTAGTAGCCGTTTTTTCCAAAACCGATGGTTTTTTAGGAACAGCCTATGTCAATCCCAAATGCACCATCTTTGGGCGTATCTTAACTTTTGGAAAAGAATCCATCGATAGAGCCTTTTTCGCCAAACGCATCCAAAAAGCTATCAGTAAGCGTGCTAGACTTTTAGCCAAAACCAATTCTGTAAGGCTCATCCACTCTGAAGCAGACTTTTTGCCAGGACTCATCGTCGATAAGTACGGCGATACACTCTCCATCCAAATCAATACAGCAGGTATGGAGGCGTTTCGTGAAGAGATCCTTTTTATACTAAAGCAAGAATTAAATCCATCATGGATTATCGAAAAATCCGATGAAAACTCACGCACCATTGAGGGTTTAGAGCTTAAAAATGGCACGATTTTTGGAGAGCCAAAAGCACAATTTGAGATAGAAGAGGGCACGATAAAGTTCGTCATCGACATACAAGAGAGCCAAAAAACAGGCTTCTACCTAGACCAAAGACGCAACCGAGCCATCTGTGCGAGCTACATCAAACAAGGTGATAAGGTGCTCGATTTGTGTTGTAATGCAGGTGGATTTGGTATCTATGCTTTGGCAAATCAAGCTAAATCATGCGTATTTGTGGACATCTCAGAGCACGCGATAGAACAAACCAAAACCAACCTCAAAGCCAATAACTTTGCCAACTACGAAGCCTACGCACAAGATGTGTTCGCGTTTATGAAAGAGAAAAAATACAAAGACTCCTTCGATATGGTCATCGTCGACCCACCCTCATTTGCCAAAACCAAAGAGCAATCCTATGGTGCGAAAAAAGGCTTCAAACAACTCTTACTTGAAGCAACAAGAGCGCTAAAAGATGGGGGTTTGGTAGCGATATTTTCCTGCTCATTTCACATCGCCAAAAAAGAATTATTGGAACTTGCTATGGAAGTTTCCCACGACCTCAAAGTACAGTTAGTTTTAGAAGAAGAGATGATGCAAGATAGCGACCATCCGTGTTTGATTAACGCAAACGCTTCATTTTATTTGAACGGGTTGTTGTTTAGGGTGGAGAAGTAGCGTTTAGGCTACTTCAAAATTCCCTCTATCAATAAAGCCCAAAAACTCGTTTTTAAATTTTGCTCTATTTTCAGGCTTTTGTATCCATTCGCTATGCATATTGTATTCTGCTTCAATGATGGGGAACCATGTGATTTTGAGGGCGCTATCTAACATACATCTGTCGTAAATGGCTTCTAAAAAATTCCATACGATAAAAGCAAAAATGGTGTATTGAACCTCTTCTTCTTCGCTTCGGATGATGTCTTTTCTCACTAGATGCGGTTTATTGAGGGCTTCTTTGAGAATTTCGAAGTACATTTTGTCGATTTCGCCGTAGTGGACGATTTGCATGGTTTTTTGATAGCTTTTCATCGAATAAAGCAGTGCAAAAACCGCCATCATCGTAGCGATAACGCCCATAATCGAGCTTATGGCTGTCCACATTGTGGTGTACTCTTCGTTAAAAAAAATCTCCATAATTTTCCTTTAGATAAGATGGATAGTAGGCTTTACATGTAAAAGCATTTGTGCGATGCGTTCATCTTCTTTCTCACAATCATAAACAAGCGTATAAATGCTCTCTAGCCATATTTGAAGCGTTTCTTTGGGAATACTTTTTAGGCTAGGATGATACACCAAAAGCTCCATAGATGGAGGCGTTTGTGTACTTTTTAGTCCTAGTATATAGTCAAATGGGTCTAGTTTTAAACAGCCAATTTTGCGATAAAATTGCTCTCTTTTTGCTCTTATCTCTGCATCTTGTGAGTCTACTTCTGGAGAGTCAATTTCGATAAGAAGCGGTTTTTGCCCGTGTGTTTGGTAGAGGGTTTGGATACTTTGGGTTAAAAGTATTGAGCCAATGCCTTTTCCTCTTATTTCTTGGTGTGTTGCCATATATTCTAAGAGGTAAAAGTCCAAATGAAGTGGGTGAAAGATGATGCAAAAGCCAACACATTGCATCGTTTCATAGGTGACGAAAATGGTGTAATGGTTTGATGTGAGCATCGCCAAAAGTGCTTCTTTGGATTTTTGTTCACTGAGTGGAAAAGAGAGGGAGTAGATGGCGTAAAAAGCCTCAAATCCCTCTTTATCGTGTTTTTGTAGTGCGTAGATGGTTGGCATTTTAAAAGTTATTTTAAAATTCTAGGAAGCGTGATACCTGTTTGACCTTGGTATTTGCCTTTTTTATCTTTATAAGTGGTTTCACAGTCCGTATCGCCTTCTAAAAAGAGGACTTGAGCGATGCCTTCATTAGCGTAAATCTTAGCCGGAAGTGGCGTGGTATTGGAGATTTCGATAGTGATGTGCCCTTCAAACTCTGGCTCAAATGGTGTGACATTGACGATGATGCCACATCTTGCATAGGTACTTTTACCTAAACAAATAGCGAGTACATTTTTAGGAATTCTAAAATACTCAACGGTTCGCGCTAGTGCAAAAGAGTTAGGTGGCACGATACAAATATCGCCTTCAAAATCGACAACATTTTTATCGTCAAAATTCTTAGGGTCAACAACAGTTGAGTTGACATTGGTAAAAATTTTAAACTCTCTTCCCACGCGGATATCGTATCCGTAGCTACTTACACCATAACTGACAACATCAGTGCCTACTTGTTCCTCGCAAAATGGTTCTATCATTTTATCGTTCAGTGATTTTTCTCGTATCCAACTATCTGCTTTTAATCCCATGATTATCCTTAAGTGACCGTATATATTAACTATGATATTATAACACACTTTATTCTGTCAAACATTAGGAGAATTCAATGGATAAAAATGAAATTAGAGAGCTTATGCGTTTTTTTGACAAAAGCGAAATTACAAAATTAAAAATCAAAGAAGGTGACTTTACGATCGAGTTGCAAAAGGGATTCGAAAGTGGCGTAACTTACGCAAGCGCACCTGTTATATCTGCTCCTGTTGCGCAACACGCAGCGCCTGCTGTGCAAGCACCAAGCGTAGCTTCATCAACAGAAATTGCTGCTGCTCCACAAGCTGGAACAAGTATTAAATCACCCATGGTAGGTACTTTTTATAAAGCATCTTCTCCTGGATCAGAGCCATTTGCAAAAATTGGTTCAGTCATTAAAAAAGGTCAACCTATCGCTATCATCGAAGCGATGAAAATCATGAACGAAATCGAAGCTGAGTTTGATTGTCGCATTATCGAAATTTTGGCAGAAGATGGTCAGCCAGTAGAATACGATATGCCACTTTATGCGGTGGAGAAACTTTAATGAAGATTGAAAAGATTCTTGTTGCCAATCGTGGTGAAATAGCACTTCGGGCGATAAGAACCATCAAAGAGATGGGGAAGAAAGCCATTGCGGTGTACTCAATTGCCGACAAAGATGCGCTTTATCTACAACATGCGGACGCGAGTATTTGCATTGGTGGCGCAAAGTCTAGTGAGAGTTATCTTAGCATTCCTGCTATCATCAGTGCCGCTGAGATCAGCGGATGCGATGCAATATTTCCAGGGTATGGTTTTTTAAGTGAGAATCAGACTTTTGTAGAAGTGTGTAAACATCATAATATCAAATTCATTGGACCCTCTGTGGATTCTATGGTTTTGATGAGTGATAAATCTAAAGCTAAAGAAGTGATGAAAAAAGCGGGTGTTCCTGTCATTCTTGGAAGTGAAGGTGCCCTTGATAGTGTTGAAGAAGCCAAAAAGCTTGCAGAGCAAATAGGTCTTCCTGTTATCGTCAAAGCCAGTGCGGGTGGCGGTGGACGAGGTATGCGTGTGGTTGAAAAAATGGAAGATTTAGAAAAATCTTTCCTAGCGGCTGAGAGCGAAGCACTCAGTGCATTTGGTGATGGTACGCTTTATATGGAAAAATATATCAAAAATCCACGACATATCGAAGTTCAAGTTATTGGTGATTCTTTTGGTAATGTGGTTCATGTGGGCGAGCGAGATTGCTCGATGCAACGCCGTCATCAAAAACTTATCGAAGAGTCTCCTGCTATTGCTTTGGATGATAAAACAAGAGCGAGACTTTTGGATATCGCGGTAAAAGCAACTAAATTTATCGGTTATGAAAATGCAGGAACTTTTGAATTTTTGCTTGATGCGGATAAAAACTTTTACTTTATGGAGATGAATACACGACTTCAAGTTGAGCAGTGTGTCTCAGAGATGGTCAGTGGCATTGATATCATCGAATGGATGATTCGTGTGGCTGAGGGTGAGAAGCTTTTTGACCAAAGTAAGATTGTGCTTAAGGGACATTCTATTGAGTGT
>JAQWCT010000172.1 GCA_028705785.1 Sulfurospirillaceae bacterium
CTAAAAGCTCATCCAAACAATGCGGAGGAATGTTCGTTGCCATACCAACGGCGATACCGCTTGAACCATTTAAAAGAAGGTTTGGAACACGACTTGGTAATACATCTGGTTCAACCATACTGTCATCATAGTTGGGTACAAAATCAACTGTATCTTTATCTAAATCACGCAATAACTCTTCAGCCAAAGGTGTCATTCTAGCTTCCGTATAACGCATCGCAGCTGCATTGTCGCCATCGATTGAACCGAAGTTTCCTTGTCCATCAACCATCGGAATACGCATAGAAAATGGCTGAGCCATACGAACAAGTGCGTCATAAACAGCAGTATCACCATGAGGATGGTACTTACCGATAACATCACCGACGATACGGGCTGACTTTTTATAGGGGCTTCTTGAAGAAATAGCGAGGTCATTCATCGCATACAAAATTCTTCTATGAACGGGTTTGAGTCCGTCTCTCGCATCGGGAAGTGCACGCCCAATGATAACGCTCATCGAGTAGTCAAGGTAACTCGCTTTTATCGAATCTTCGATATTAATTGTCTTTATATCTTGGTTTGCATCAAAAATATTATCCATTCACCAGCCTTACATGTAATGATTTTCGTCTATTATACTTTAGCTTTCCTTTCCTTTCAAAGGGGTCGGAGCTAAACTTTTAACTTTTGAGGATTTTACTCACGCCTGCAACGCTTAGAGTAAGTTTTCTAGCAACTTCACTTTTGCTATACCCATCTTCAAACGCTTTTTTTATCGCTTCATTTCTTTGCTGTTTAGTCTTTACATGTAAGAAATAATTGTCCAGTAAGTCTAGGTGTAAATGCTGGATTTGCCCCTCTTCACTCTTGTACCTCATTTGATGAAATGCGTCTATGCTTTCTCGCTCAGCCCCACTCATAGGAAGCCCCAAAAGGTCAAATAATTCTTTGGTATTGTAATCTCGCAAAACAAACGAATTTTGCAAAAAAGGCGGCACGGCATCTTTGTATATGCTATAAGTTGCGCAGTACATGTACTCACCAATTGAACTGGTCATTTTGGCTTTTACGGGATTTAATTCGATGTATTTAAAAAGGGTAAAAAGGTATTTTCCATCTAAAACATACCATGATTTATAGCGGTCTTGCCACAAATGCCCCACCCTAGAATGGCGCTTGTTAAAATAACTCGCATACTGCGCATTGAGCTGACGCATCCCCAAAGAGAGATTTTCACGCGTATTTTCTACTAAGATATGATAATGGTTGTCCATCAAACAAAAAGCATGAATGTTGAACTTATACTCTCTTGCCATGCTCGCCATCAGCTCGATAAACTTAGCTTTATCCTTTTCATCTTCAAAGACTTTGCCTTTGGCAACACCTCTGTTATAAACATGATGATAACCCAAGTTCTCTATGCGCAATCTTCGTGGCATCTTTATCCTTTTTTTAGCTAAAATTATAGCATGGAATGTTAAAAAGTTAAAAGTTTAGCTCCGACCCCTTTTGAAGGAACTTTTGTGTTTACTCATCTGAATGAAACTGTTTTGAAAGTCGTGATTATTGTGTCTATCATTGTGATGTTTATCCTTCTTTACACCACGGGTATTGCTTTTGTACTGCATTATGATACACCATCCAATCTCTTGTTGCATAAGCTTTCCGCCCTTATTATTCTTGGGCTTTTGGGTGTTCATGCGTGGCTTCGAAGATGTACGATTCGAAGATTGTGGCAAGAGTGCGTCGCTATTGTTTTAAATAAACATATTCGAAATGAAGACAACATAGATTTTCTGATTCAAAACACTAAAAATCAATCCTTTCATGCGCTGTGCGTATTATTTCATTGTGATGCTTCATTCTTGCAAGAAAAACTGTTGGAACATCATGTTAAGGTTGAAAATGTTGAAAACACACTCAAAACGATTGCCAAAAATAATGACAAGGATATGTACCAAATATTTTTGCTTATGATTAAGTTACATGTAGAAAAAAACAACTCATCTCCTATTTATACCAATTCTTGTGATAAAGCGTAAAAAAACATTTCCTCTATTTGTCTTATTGACACCTTTACATGTAAAGCTTATTGTCATGAAAAAGCCTTACATGTAAAGATAATTTTCATCACCATAACTTGGCAAATAAAAAGGCACTTTGAAGATACTTTTGTGTTACAATAATCTTTATGAACACAAAAACACTGATAAAATTACATGATAAATGTTATTGGAATCCTCTCACTCAAACGGTGATTAGAGATAATCGTATTGTGGTATTAACCTCTGGCATGACCAAATTATTGGCTATGTTGATTGAGCATCACGATAAGCCCGTCAGTAGTGTGGATATCTTTTTTCATATTTGGGATGATTACGATAAAGAGTTCAATCCTAAAAATATTCGCAATCTTATCAGTAATCTTCGCAAAAGAATTCCTTGTCTGATGATTAACAACTATTATGGTGGACGATATGTCCTCAAAAAATATCGTGACAACATTCCTGACATTACCGACTATGTTCTCGAAATTCTTGATCAAGCCAAAAATGGCATTACCATATCAGATCCCAATTTACCAGACAACCCTATCATTTTTGTTAACGAATCATTCACAGAATTATTTGGTTATACCTCTGAAGAGGTGATCGGTCGTAATTGTCGTTTTTTACATGGGGAAGATCGTGACCAGCTCTCGCTTAAAGAGATTCAAAAGGCACTCAAAGAAGAACGAGATATCACTGCAACACTTCGCAATTACACCAAAAGTGGTGAACTTATTTACAATGAACTTACTATCAGCCCTATTTTTGACAAAAAAACCGAAAAACTCAAATATTTTTTAGGTGTTCAGAAAAATGTGACTGCTATACAAAAGCTGATTCAACAAATCAAAAGGATGTTATAGACAATGGCAAAGAAAAAGATAAACAACGACTATGCCAATCTTATCATTGTAGGGCTTGGAGCAAGTGCTGGAGGGTTTGAAGCACTCCAAAAATTTATTCAAAATATCGAGCCATCAAGCAGAATCGCTTATGTCATCGTTCAGCATCTTGACCCAAAACAACCAACGCTTTTAGGAACACTTTTAGAGCGCTTTTCAAAAATCCCTATTATTGCCGTTAGCGATAACCTTGAACCTTTGGCGGATCATATCTACTATTGTCCTCCTAACTCGGATATTATCATTGAAGAAGGTCACTTTAAACTCGTTTCCCCTTCTCTAAAGCCCTATCCCAAGCCCTCAGTCAATCGATTTCTCAAATCCCTAGCACTTGAAAAAAAAGAAAAAGCGATTGGGATTATTCTCAGTGGTACAGGAAGTGATGGGGCGGAAGGCATTGTTGCCATCAAACAAGCAGGCGGCATTGCGCTTGCGGAAAATGAGGATGCCAAATATTTTTCGATGCCAAAAGCCGCCATCGATACTCACGCCGTTGATGCCGTCCTCCCCTCGGAATTATTAGCACAAGGGATTCCTCATGCCATTGATGACCCAAAATATTTTGATCGCCATTTCGACCTTTTAGACAACATTGATAAAGTATTTCGTTTACTCAATCAAAAAAGCGAAGTCGATTTTAGTGACTACAAAGAAAATACCATCCATCGTCGTTTAGAGCGACGCATTATCGATACAAAATCGGAAAGTGTGAATGACTACATCGACCTTTTGCAACGCTCTCATGCCGAAATTTTGAACCTCAAAAAAGAGCTTTTGATTATCGTGACCTCTTTGTTTCGTGATAAAGAAGCGTTTAGAGCGTTATCCAAAGAGATGGAACCTCTCTTAAAAGACAAACACGATAATCACCTTCGTATCTGGGTTGCCGCGTGTGCTACGGGTGATGAGGCGTATTCATTAGCTATTGTCATGAGTGAACTTTTAAAGAAAATGGAAATAACCAAAAAAGTCACTATTTTCGCCACTGATGTGAGCGAAGAAGCTATTGATGAAGCACGAAGTCGAAGTTTTAGCGAAGAAGAAATCAGCGAGGTTGACCCTAAGGTTCTTGAAACCTATTTCGTCGAAAAAAATCATAGATATACTCCGATTAAATCTATACGGGATATGATTGTATTTTCAAAGCACGATGTGATTAAAGACCCACCATTTCTAAATCTTGATTTGGTGAGTTGCCGAAACCTTTTGATTTATTTTAATTCAGGATTACAACAGCGTGTCATCAGCATCTTTTCGTATGCCTTACGCTTTCAGGGATTGATGTTTTTAGGTTTGTCTGAAACTATCGGCAATCTCACTTCAATCTTTGCCATTATCGATAACAAATACAAAATTTACCGCAAATCAAATGATATGGGCAATATTGACATTGAAGCACTTGCCTATTTTCAGAAAAAAGATTTTCAGCGTGGCTCTCGAAAATTACGGGATGAAGTAAACTCTTTAGATATAAACGGCTCAATCAACAATGCTGTAGCGGGATTTTTTGCCCAAAACGGTATCGTCGTTGACTCTAGTGGGGGAATTTTATTTTTCAAAGGGGAAAATAAATACATCTCACATCCTAGTGGCTTGGCAACCAATGACATTTATAAGCAAGTTTCAGATTTTCTTAGACTCGATTTGCGGGCAACGCTTAACGAAGCAGTAAAAAACGAGCATGTCACTGCCTCGAAAAAAATCCGCCTCTTGCCCCTTACGGATGACCACGTCTACATTACTATCACCGTTTTTCCACTTCCTAAAAACAAACTTGCGGAAAATAGCTATTTTATTACCTTTGAAGAAATCAATGAGACCGATAGGTCTGTTCTTCTCTCTCATCAAATGCAGATACATGATATCAATGATGTCAATATCTTAGAGAATGAGCTAACTGCACTTAAAGAGCGTTTGCAAATCACCATTGAAGAGCTTGAAACCTCAAACGAAGAACTCCAAAGTACCAACGAAGAGCTTCAATCCACCAACGAGGAACTTCAATCCACCAATGAAGAGTTGGAAACCTCAAATGAAGAGCTTCAAAGTACCAATGAAGAGTTACACACGGTCAATGATGAATTAGAGCATAAAAATAAAGAATTGGCATTTGTCAATGAAGCACTCAACAAAGTGGTCGAAGTTATCAACACTGATGTCTTGATTTTAGACAAAAATCTTGACCTTTTCCTTCACACCAAAGGGATGGAACGCTTTTTCAAAATCAACTACACTCATAAAATTAATCTGAGCGAAATCATTATCAATGCTCTAGTCTCCATCCCTGATTTATTTGAAAAAGTCAAAGATGTTGTCCAACATAAAACAGAAGTTGAATACGATTTGATCATCGACAACCGTATCTACTGGTTCCAAATCAAATCAATAAACTTTTCGAGCGATGATTTTGGTGTTATTATTGGATTTACCGATAAAACGGATATTATCCGCAATCAAGAGCTTATGTTCCAACAATCAAAACTGGCTAGTATGGGTGAAATGATCGGAAATATCGCGCATCAATGGAGACAACCACTCAACTCGCTTGCGCTTAATCTTTTTGCAATAGAGAAAAAATTTCATACCGATGCGGTCAATAAAGACCTCTTTCACACTTTCGTAGAAGAGTCTCAAAAAACCATTCAGCATATGTCCACCACCATTGATGATTTTAGAGATTTTTTCAACCCGAACAAAGCAAAAAAGC
>JAQWCT010000173.1 GCA_028705785.1 Sulfurospirillaceae bacterium
ATCTCTCACTGTTTAAATTGCTCTACGGTTTGAAGAAATGGCTCTCGTGCAAATCCGTATTGGTCTATTAATTCAAGTGAACGAGCAATGGATGGTTCGTCAAATTGTCCAAAAATATTAATGATATTTTTGACGACACTGAGTGCCAAAGCATAGGGCTTGATATGCTCTTGTGCTTCCATAACATCATTGGAAAATTGAATAGACTCAACCAGTTCAGCTTCCAAGTTCCATTGTTCAAAAATCTTTGCAGTAATCTCTTCATTTTGAAATCCAATCATCTCTTGTTCGAGAGTTGAGAGTTCACATGGCGTTTTAATTAAAGCTAAAGCTTCTTTAAATGCTGTATCTTTTCCTTGTTCTATAAGTTCATTGGCAATAACAATTTTTCCTACTTCCATCATAAAAGAAGCAGGTTGCAAGATATCTAACATTGGTTTATTGACTTGCGCGTACCATTTAAACATAAAACTACTTTGAAGGGTACTGATATCTAAAAAGGCAGATTCACTGATATTATAAGGGGCTAGATTGATTTTGATATTTTGTTTAATAGCGCTAGAGAGTGCAAAACCACGAACCGTTGCCATACCAAACAAAGAGACTGCATGAGCGATATTTTTAATTTCTCTGCTAAAACCATAAAGGGGTGAGTTCGAAGATTTTAAGATATTGGCAGTGAGCATGGGGTCACCCTCAACAACTTTAACCAAATCACCTAGAGAGCTATTTTTGTCAACACAAATCCGTTGTATTTTTACAATGGTGTCATCAAGGGGTGGAAGTGCTTTGATTTTTTTTAAAATATTCTCATCCATAGTATATTCCTAGTGGTTTATAAATTTACATGGGCTTATTCTATCGCTAGTTGGTTTATAGTTTCCTTTGATACCATCTCCAATTAACCAATGGAGATGGTATTGTACCTTTACATGTAAAGAGAAATTGATTTTTTTAAGTAAGCTTTTTGTAGAATACGCAAATTTTAAATGTAAGGATTCAAAAAATGGCAATAACAGTATTTTATGATAAAGATTGTGATTTAAGCATCATTCGCTCAAAAAAAGTAGCGATGATTGGTTTTGGTTCTCAAGGTCATGCACATGCAGAAAACCTTCGTGACAGTGGCGTTCAAGTTGTTGTTGGTTTGAGAAAAGAGGGTAGCTCTTGGGCGAAAGCTGAAGCAAAAGGCTTTGAAGTTAAAACAGTGGCTGAAGCGACTAAAGTAGCTGATGTTATCATGATTTTATTGCCAGATGAGATGCAAGGTGATGTATTTGCTGAAGAAATTAAGCCTAACCTAAGTGCTGGTAAAGCAATCGCTTTTGGACATGGTTTTAACATTCATTATGGTCAAATTATTACACCAAAGGGCATCGACTGTATCATGATTGCTCCAAAAGCACCAGGTCACACAGTAAGAAATGAATTTGTAAATGGTGGTGGTATCCCTGATCTTATCGCGATTGACCAAGATGCAACAGGAAATGCAAAAGCGATTGCTTTAAGTTATGCATCAGCTATCGGTGGTGGTCGAACAGGTATTATCGAAACGACTTTTAAAGATGAAACAGAAACAGACCTTTTTGGTGAGCAGGCAGTTCTTTGTGGAGGGGCTACTGCACTTGTTGAAGCGGGTTTCCAAACATTGGTTGAAGCGGGTTATGAGCCTGAGATGGCATACTTTGAGTGTTTGCATGAACTTAAACTTATCGTTGATTTGATGTATCAAGGTGGCATCGCTGATATGCGTTACTCTATCTCTAATACAGCAGAGTATGGTGATTATGTCAGCGGTAAAAGAGTCATTAATGCTGAGTCAAAAGCAGCGATGAAAGAGATTTTAGCTGAAATTCAAGATGGTAGATTTGCAAAAGATTTTATTCTTGAGCGAAAAGCAGGATACACTCGCATGAACGCAGAGAGAGCTAAAACTGAGAGAAGTTTACTCAATCAAACAGGCGAAAAACTTCGCGCTATGATGCCTTGGATTACTTCTAAAAAAATCATCAACAAAGACAAAAACTAATGGGTATAGTTATTACCGTAACATCTGGCAAGGGTGGGGTTGGAAAATCAACCACCACCGCCAACTTGGCAGTGGGATTGGCAAATTTAGGCAAAAAAGTAGTTGCTATTGATTTTGATATAGGACTTAGAAATCTTGATATGATTTTGGGTCTTGAAAACCGTATCGTTTATGATGTGGTTGATGTTATGGAAGGCAGATGCAATCTTGCTCAAGCTTTGATTAATGATAAAAAGTCAAAATCTCTCTATTTTTTACCGGCAAGTCAAACCAAAGATAAAGATATTTTAAGTAAAGAAAAAGTTAAAAAGCTTATCGAGAGTCTCAAAGAGAGTTTTGACATCATTATGATTGATTCTCCTGCGGGAATTGAAAGTGGTTTTGAACACTCTATCTTTTTAGCTGATCGTGCGCTTATCGTTTCCACACCTGATGTCAGTTCTGTTCGTGACGCGGACCGTGTGATTGGTATTATCGACGCTAAAAGTGAAAAAGCGAAAAATGGTGAAGAAGTTGAAAAACATGTCATCATCAATCGTATTCGTCCAGATATGGTAGATGCAGGTAATATGCTTAGTGTTGAAGATGTCTTAAGTATCCTAGCACTTCCCCTCATTGGCGTGATTCCCGATGATGAAGACATCATTACTTCGACTAACCTAGGTTCTCCTATCGTAACCAAAGAAAAATCACTCTCAGCAGAAAGTTACCGCAGAATTGCACGAAGAATTTTAGGTGAAGAGGTTGAATTCTTGGATATCAGGGCTAAAAAAGGACTTTTTGCATCATTGAAAGGAATGTTCAAATGAGTTTTTGGGATAACTTTTTTGGAGCCAAAAAAAGTACGGCAAATGTAGCAAAAGATCGTCTAAAAATCATGCTTTCTCATGAGCGAGCAAGTTGTAAGCTCCCTTATTTGGATGATTTGAGAAATGATCTTATTGCGGTCATTAAAAAATATACTAAAGTTGAAGATATTAAAATCACTTCACACAACAACCAAAATGTTGAGTTCTTAGAAGTTGAAGTGATTCTTGGAAAGTAGTTTGGTGGATGTCAAAAAAGATAAAAGAGAAACAAGAAAAACAAAGTTTGACTCATAGTGAGTCTGCCTCGATGAATTTTAAAAAGTACGGATTGATATTTCTTATTTTAGTCCTTATCCCAGTGGCGATAGCGGGTATTTACATCTATATTGATGCTTATCAGCAAAATCTTAAAGTCATTCAAAAACAGCAAACGACTTCTGATGAGTTGATGCAAAAAATGAAACAGATGTTAGAAGACGAAAAGTTAAGACTAGCTTCTTTACCTCAAATTCCTAAAATAGAAAATAATGAAACTCAAGCTTTACCAGAAGTAACAAAATCTGATACCAATGAATCAAATACATCACAAGAAACTTTGGTAAGCGAATCTGAAAATAAGAAGCAAGAAGTCTCATCAGAAATCAAAGACTACACCAATAGCCTTAAAGAGATTAAAGAGCCAACACATAAAGTAACAGAGGTCATTAGGAAAAAATATCCTCCAGGAACGACACCTAAACTGGCTATTGTTATTGATGATGTCTCTTTCCCATGGCAAACCAAAATGATGAAAGATATAACTTATAAAATCAATCCTTCTTTTTTCCCTCCAACGGCTGGGCATCCTGAGACTGTTCGTCTTTCGCATGAGTTTGAATTTGCAATGATTCATCTTCCGATGGAATCAAAAAATTATGCGCACCCCGAAATTGATACACTTACTACCACAGATTCGAGAGAAGTCGTTGCCAATAGAATTGCAAAAATAAAGAAATGGTTTCCCCATATCAAATATTATAATAATCACACTGGAGGAACTTTTACTGCTCATTATGATGCAATGGATAGGCTCATTAATGTGATGCAAGAAGAAAATCTTACCTTTGTTGATAGTCGAACGATAGGCAATAGTAAAGCGCCAGAAATCTTTAAAAAGTATAATATTCAGCTACTTTCTCGTGATGTTTTTTTAGATAATTCTCTCAACAAAAGTGAGATTAGAGAGCAATTGCGAAAAGCTGTTGGCGTTGCTAAAAAACATGGATATGCCATTGCTATTGGTCACCCTCACAAAAGTACACTAGAAGTTTTAAGAGATTCTCGTGACTTACTTGAAGGTATTGAGTTGGTGTATGTTAAAGACTTATAACGCTTAGCGATGATTAACGAGCTTACATGTAAAGTACCAGAGCTGATGGATATGAAAGTGTATCCATCAGCACTTTATAGCATCGGCAATCTTGAACTGCTTCAAAAGCGTAAAATCGCTATCATTGGAAGTCGAAATCCCATTCACTACACGATACATGCCACACAAGAACTTGCACAAAAACTCTCCATGGCTGGTATTTGTATTGTTAGCGGTGGCGCAATGGGTGTAGATGCGTTGGCGCACCTTGGAGCTGGTGTATCCAATACCATCATGGTGGCAGGAACAGGGCTTGATATTCGCTATCCCCACATTAATCAAAAGCTTATTGCGCAGATTGAACTTAATGGATTGGTCTTGAGCCAGTTTAAAGAGGGTAGCCCTTCCACAAAGTGGAATTTTCCACAACGCAATGAGGTCATTGTAGCACTTGGAGAAGTTTTGATTGTTACGCAAGCTGATGTGAAGAGTGGTAGTATGCATAGCATTGAGTTTGCTCAAAAGATGGGAAAAAAGATTTATGTTTTACCGCATCGCGCAGGCGAGAGTGAGGGAACTAATATGCTTTTGTCTAAAGGATTGGCAACTCCGATTTACGATATCAATGGTTTTGTTGCAGAATTTGGATTTGTGGAAGCAAAAAAAGATGATATTTTTTTAGAATACTGCAACAGCAATCCCCTTTATAATGATGCTATTGCTCAGTATGGTGAAAAAGTATTTGAATATGAATTTTTAGGAAAAATCGTTATTGAGCACGGAAGAATTAGAAGTGTATAAGGGAGCTTGAAATGATAGGCATAGAGTGGATTATCGCATTTTTAGTACTGGGTGCTGTGGTAGGGTTTATGGCAGGACTTTTGGGTATTGGGGGAGGGGGAATTATGGTTCCAACTTTAACCACTATCTTTTTAGCTCAAGGTGTTCCTGTGGAGCAAGTAGTGCATTTAGCCCTTGGAACTTCGATGGCGGCTATTGTTATGACTTCATTTGCCAGTATGCGCGCACATCAAAGTCATAATAATATTTTGTGGGATGTCTTTAAAATGATGGCGATAGGTGTAGTACTTGGTACCTTTGCCGCTACTTTTTTAGCAACTTACCTAAAATCAGCGCAACTGGCTATCTTCTTTTCAATTTTTATGGCTTATGTTTCAATCCAAATGGCGATTGATAAAAAACCAAAACCAACCAGAGAGCTAAGTGGCGCCAAAGGACTCTTTTGTGCAGGTTCTTTTATAGGCGCCATTTCAGCCTTAGTATCCATTGGTGGAGGCTCACTAACTGTTCCTTATTTGGTTTGGCAAAATGTAGATCTTAAAAAAGCCATTGGTACATCAGCCGCTATTGGTTTTCATCTTTCTATCGCAGGAACCGTTGGTTATATCGTCAACGGATGGGACGAGGGTTTTTCATCTTCAAGTATGT
>JAQWCT010000174.1 GCA_028705785.1 Sulfurospirillaceae bacterium
AAACCAATAAAATCAACCAACTAATCGAACTCAATCCCTTTTTAATGCACTCTTTAAGCTCATTGGAATTAGCCCAAGAGATAGATAAACGCTTACATGTAAAGGGTAAAACACTAAATGCCCTCCACCAAATCAATAGTGCCTATGAAGAACAAAAAGCAGGTGTACTACCACAAGAAGCTTTGGAGATTTATGAGCAAATCACCTCTACATGTAAGAATATCAACCTCAAAGGTGTGATGAGTATTGGAGCACATAGTGAGGATGAGAAAATCATCCAAAAAAGTTTCGAGGCAACTTATAAAATATATGAAGCACTTGAGCCAAAAGGTGCAAAGTACTGTTCTATGGGTATGAGTGGTGATTTTGAACTCGCCGTTCATTGTGGTTCAAATATGCTAAGATTAGGAAGTATCTTATTTCAATAAGGAGCTTTCATGTCACACCACACTTCACGAGAGGGATATACACAACTCATAGACCGCCTCAATCGATTTCCGCTCGGTGCACCACCTTCTAAAACTTTATATCAAATCCTTTCTTTACTTTTTACTCCTAAAGAAGCTGAGCTGGTTTCTTTATTGCCCATTAAACCCTTTAGCGTTGAAGTCGCTGCACAAAACTGGAAAATGACTACCGTACAAGCTCAAAACATATTAGATTCTCTTTGTTCTAAAGCACTTTTGATGGATATTGAGATGGATGGAAAATCCACTTATGCCTTACCTCCTCCCATGGCAGGATTTTTTGAATTTTCTTTGATGCGAACAGGTGGCCATGTTGACCAAAAACTTATTTCCGAACTCTTTCATCAATACCTCAATGTTGAAGAAGATTTTATCAAAGCCCTTTTTAGAGGCGAGACAAAACCAGGGCGAACTTTTGTCAATGAAAACGCTCTCTCCTCAACAAACGCTTTACATGTACTAGACTATGAGCGCGCCTCCGAGGTTATCCAAACTTCCGCTTATATGGGTGTGGGTATGTGTTACTGTCGCCATAAAAAGCAACATTTAGGTGAAGCCTGTGATGCACCTATGGATATATGTATGACTTTTGGGACAACAGCACATTCTCTTTCAAAGCACGGGTATTCAAGGTTAATTGATAAAAATGAAGGAATGGATTTGCTTCAAATAGCACGGGAGCACAACCTCGTTCAATTTGGAGAAAATGCACAAAACGATGTAAGCTTTATCTGTAATTGTTGTGGCTGTTGTTGTGAGGCGCTTACGACTGCTCGTCGTTTTGCGTTTCTTAATCCAGTAGAAACGACTAATTTTCTACCAGTTGTTGATGAATTAATGTGCAATGGTTGTACAAAATGTACTCAAGCGTGTTCAGTAGAAGCTATTACTATGGTTTCTGCTAATGATCCACAAAAACCTAAAAAACTCAAAGCCACTGTTGACAAAGAGCGATGTTTGGGGTGTGGTGTTTGTGTCACTACATGTAAGAGTAATGCACTTTCTTTAAAATCCTTAGGGAAAAGAGTCATCACGCCTGTTAATTCAGCCCATAAAACGGTGATGATGGCGATAGAGCGAGGCACTTTACAACATCTTATTTTTGACAATCACGCTCTTTGGAATCATCGAGCCATGGCAGCCATTTTAGGCGTTATCTTAAAACTTCCACCCATGAAACAAATCATGGCAAGTGAACAAATCAAATCACGATATTTTGGAAAAATTTTAGCCGACTTCAAATAGTCTTACATGTAAAGATATTTACCATAAATCCCAAGATAAACACCTAGCAACTCTTTGAGTCCATCACTCAAAAGTGACCTCTCTTCATCATTGTAAATAAGCTCCAAAAGCTTTACATGTAAAGCATTACCAAAAGCGACAAAGTTTTCAGGCGATTGCATATCTTCCAAACTGCAAAACACACCCAAACCTCGATTGATATGTAATACATAAGAAGTCAAGTTATCAAAGATAGTCTTTTCAACAGGTTCAAGTTGGGAGATAAAAAGAGCGTAAGAGTGTTCTAAAAAACCTTTTTTTTGAGGAAAATTTGAAGCAATAAGTGTATGAAAAATACTCTTTTTAAGCGTTGATATTTCGCTTGGTAAAAAACTTTCAAGCACTTTATCCAATTGAAGAACGGCTTCTTCAAAACTAGAGGGCACACTCCAACCTCCATGCTTTAAAAGTGCTTGAATTTTTACTTGGTCATACTTGGAAGGTGTATAGATTTCCAAAGTATTTAATGCTTGAAGTATTGCCGCATAAGGCTCAAACTCACCTTTTGTCTGACTTTTAGCTAGGTATTCGCTAAGGTAAATGATTTCTTTTTTCATGCTTTGATTGTGCCAAAGATGAGCTGAAAAAGTGCTATAATGTGCGTTTTTATAGGAGTAAACATGACTAATCTTTCTTTCTTTTTCTCTATTTATATCAAATTCTTTTTTATTATGACGCCTTTTTTCGTGGCTTCTGTTTTTTTATCCATGACCAAAGGTATTGAAGAAAAAGAGAAGAAACATCTCGCTATCAAAGTGACTTTAGCTATTGCAGTAGCGTGTATGATCGTGCTTTATTTTGGAAAATATATCTTTGAACTTTTTGGTATTACCCTTGATGCTTTTAGAATTGGAGCTGGTGCATTGCTGTTTTTAACGGCGGTGGATTTGGTGCAAAAAGATGTGAATACTGAAGTTATATGTAAAGGTGATTTAGCAAAACACACTGTTGTTCCTTTAGCTATTCCTATCACCGTAGGCCCTGGAACCGTGGGAGCTTTGATGGTTATGGGTGCTGAGATGAAAAGTATCATGGATGTTACTATCGGCTCTTTGGCTCTTTTATCTGCTATTGCGTGTGTGGGTTTTATGCTTTATCTCTCAGGGAGTATTGAGAGAATAATGGGGAAAAGTGGCTTGATTGTACTTAGTAAAGTAACAGGACTGATTCTCGCAGCCCTGTCAGCACAGATTATTTTTACGGGGATTAAAAACTTTTTAGCCTAAGCTAATCATTCTGACCATTTTAACGCCATCAATGGCGCCAATCTTCTCAATCATATCTTGAGAGACTTTATCTTCTGTATCGATAATGGTATAGGCAACATCGCCTCTGCTTTTGTTAAGCATATCGTAGATATTGATACCATTTTTTGCCAAAAGTGAAGTCATCTCGCTTATCATATTAGGGATGTTTTTATTGGCAATGAGTAATCGTTTCAAATTTGGTCGTAGTGGAAGAACACAGTTTGGAAAGTTAACAGAATTAACAATATTACCTGTCTCCAAAAAGTCTTTTAATTGACGAGATGCCATAATGGCACAATTTTCTTCTGCTTCATCAGTTGATGCACCCAAATGTGGCACAGGGATAACACCATCAACGCCCAATAAATCGACGCTTGGAAAATCAGTCACATAAGTAGAAACCTTACCACTTTTAAGCGCTTCAATCATATCGGCATTATTGATAAGTTCACCTCTTGCAAAGTTCATAATCTTTACACCAGACTTCATCATCGCAAATTTTTCTGCGTTATACATACCCTTTGTACTATCCAAAAGAGGTACATGTATCGTCAAATAATCAACTTTACCCAGTAATGTCTCTAACCCAGTCGCTTTTTGAACATGGCTAGAAAGTTCCCAAGCTGCATCAACTGAGAGATAAGGGTCATAACCGATAACTTTCATACCCAGTGCTAAAGCATCGTTTGCCACTAAAGCGCCAATAGCACCAAGACCTACAACACCAAGTGTCTTTCCTGCAAGTTCACAGCCATTAAACTGACCTTTACCTTTTTCAACAAGAGCAGGAACACTATCACCTTCATTTTTTAAACTTTGAGCCCAATTGACACCTGCGACAATATTGCGTGAAGCAATCAACATACCTGTTAGCACTAACTCTTTAACGGCGTTTGCATTTGCCCCTGGCGTATTGAAAACAACGATGCCTTTTTCTGAACATGCATCAATAGGAATATTATTAGTTCCAGCTCCTGCTCTGCCGATAGCTTTGAGGGATTTAGGTAATTCCATATCGTGCATTTTAAAGCTTCTTAAGATGATAGCATCTGGCGTACTAAGTTCACTAGCGACTTCATAATCAGCATGTGAAAAGAGGTCAAGCCCTTTTGAAGAGATTTTATTGAGTGTTTGAATCTTGTACATGTAAAAATTCCTATCTATTTTCGTTAGCAAATGATTGCATTAAATCTACAAGTGCTTGAACACCTTCAACAGTCATAGCATTATAAATTGAAGCTCTAAGACCTCCAACTGAGCGGTGACCTTTAAGACCAATCATATTTTTTTCAACACTCAGTTTGATAAGTTTTGCTTCAAGTTCTGCATTTTTATCTTTGATGTTAAAAGAAACATTCATGAGTGATCTAGAATCTTTTTGTGCATGTCCCACATAGAAACCATTGCTATTGTCGATAGCATCATAAAGAAGTTTTGCTTTTTTCTCGTTATTGGCTTCGATAGCTTTAATGCCACCTTGTCTTTTAATCCACTGAAGTGTCAATCCTAAAAGATAAATACCAAAAGTTGGAGGTGTATTGTAAAGTGAATTTTCAGCTGCATGGATTTTATAACGAAGCATCGTTGGTACGCTCTCACTTACTCGCTCTAACAAAGATTTTTTGATGATAACGATAGTAACACCTGAAGGTCCTGCATTTTTTTGTGCACCTGCAAACATCATATCTACTTTAGTCCAATCAACAGGATAAGAGAAAATATCGCTAGAAGCATCAACAACTAAAGGCGCTTTTGTGGATGGGTAGTTTTTATACTGTGTTCCAAAAATCGTATTGTTTGAAGTAATGTACGCGTAATCAGCATTATCATCAAAGACGATATTTTCAGGAATACGGTCATAATTGCTCTCTTTTGAACTGGCTACGACTTCAACATTTAAACCTTGGATTTTAACTTCTTTAAGTGCTTTGCTTGACCAAACACCTGTGTCTACAAACTGGATTTTTCCACCCAATGTGAGGTTCATAGGAATCATTGCAAATTGTAAAGAAGCACCACCTTGTAAGAATAAAACATCATAATCTTCTGGAATAGCATAAAGTTCGCACATTAAAGCAATAGCATTATTATGCACATCTTCATAAAGTTTTGAGCGATGAGATGCTTCCATGATGGAAAGTCCACTGCCGTTAAAATCAAGAAATTGCTCTTGTGCTTCTTTTAATACTTCCAATGGAATAGCAGAAGGACCTGCTCCAAAATTGATTGCTCGTTGCATCACTGCTCCTTGTATGTTTAGAGATAAATAAAGAGCCTAATTATATCTTTTAAAGATTAATTTTAACCCTTTAGCTTTCTAATATAAAGCTCATACTGAGTCATAAAAGCTTTACATGTAAGGCGTAGCGATCCTATTTTTGATCGCTACATGTCTCATTTTTACGCTTTGGGGTGAATCATCTCTGAGGGAATCACATAACGATCAAACTCTTCAGAGGTTAAAAGTGAGAGTTTGATGCACGCTTCTTTGAGGCTTAAATGTTCTTTGTGTGCGAGTTTGGCAACTTTGGCGGCGTTTTCATAGCCGATGTACGGATTGAGTGCCGTGACTAACATCAGAGAGTTTTGAAGGTTGGACGCGATCTTCTCACTGTTGGCTTCAAT
>JAQWCT010000175.1 GCA_028705785.1 Sulfurospirillaceae bacterium
ATTTAAATGCTTTTTGCACCACATAAAAACTATCGTTTCCTTGAATCGCTTTAAACCATGTATTTTCAGCTTTGCCTGTAGCTTGGTTGAGTGGACAGGTCTGAATCCAAATAGCAAATGGATAGCTATTTTCTTCACCTTTGGTCACAGAAGCAAATTGTGCCCCTTTACACGCAGAAGCCCATGTCTTTTGCATACGCGCTTGAAAGTCTTCGGGAGTGACAGCTTTTAGTCCTAAAAAAACTTGTGTTGTGACCATCTCAGACCAATTGTTGACGGTTTCATTTTGTGGAACCATCTCACTCATGAGCATATTGTCTTTTTTTGTTTGAAAATCAATCTTATAGCCTGCGGGAAGGACTTGCAAAAGATTTTCATCTTTAAGTTCTGCCCATGAAAAGGCGGGCAATAGTAACAATACCATTGCTGCATAGCGTTTCATCTTCATTCTCACTCCTTTAGTTGTTTTTCATCTCCAAACCTAAACTAGGCGCTATTGCTCTCATCGCTAATATAACTTCACCGATAAGCTCATCGAGAGGAACACCCATCATAGCTGCGCCATGTTGTATGACTTCCCTGTTGGCACCTGCTGCAAAGGAAAGCGTTTTAAATTTCTTCTTGACTGATGAAAGCTCCAAATCCATGACCGATTTACTAGGGCGAACAAGAGCACAAGCAGTAATTAGCCCTGTAAGTTCATCGATAGCATAAAGCGTTTTTTCCATTAAACTCAAAGGCTCAACATCGGTGCAAATACCAAAACCGTGAGACATGATAGCTCGGATAATTACTTCATCATAACCTCTCTCACGCATAATCTCAGCCGTTTTATGACAATGCTCACTAGGAAACTTTTCATAATCCAAATCATGCAAAAGCCCAACCATACCCCATACTTCTTCATCTTCATGATTCTTGCGTGCAAAGTATCGCATCGTTCCCTCAACGGCCAAACCATGCGTGACTAAAGCATCACCGTTGTACTCTTTTAATAACGCCAATGCCTCTTGCCTTGTTGCCATTTTTTACCCTTTATTTAATTTAAGCCAATTATAAATAGTCGCTTTAGAAACACCCAAAACGGTGCATATGTAAGTCACAACATTGCGGATAGCAAAGATACCCTCAGCTTCTAAAAAGTTGACTAGCTCTTTTTTATCATTGGTGGAAAGTCCTGATAGAGCGATGTTTTTACTGCTTAGATATTTTTCAATGGTTTCATCAGTGTGTTCTCTCCAACTTTGGGAAAATAATACAGCAGGTTTGGACGCGATAGGCTCTACATGTAAAAAGCTTTTGAGTGACTCAAAGAGCGATGCAAACGCCTCTATATTGAAATTAATACATATCATCCCCATCGGCACCTCTTTGCCGTCTCGAAGTATAACGCTGACAGCTTTGAGGTGTTGACCGTCATCATTTTTTTTATCGTAAGGTCCTATCCAATCAACACTAAGTGCATCAATATCTCGCATATCGCTGAGCATTGCGTCTCCAACACGGCGTTTGGAAAAGGCATTGACGATGTGTACCAATCGCTTCGATGCGAGGTCGTGCATCACCACTTCAACATGAGGATAAAACAATTTTCCAATGGCATAGCACAAGGCGACATAGGGTTTCAGTTCTTTTTTCATGACAACGATAATAACACAAGTTTGATTGAAAAAAAATAAAATATTGATATTTTGTCTAATTTAGACTATAATTCTAAAAAATAAAAGGAGGAAATATGGCAATAGGTTTTATAGGATTAGGAAATTTAGGAAGTGCTATCGCAAAACGACTCTCTCAAGTTGGCGAAGAAGTTATCGTTTGGAACCGCACACAAGCCAAAGCTTCTTCTCTTGGCTTTGAAATAGCACACTCTCCCAAAGCGCTTATCGAAAAATGTGACACTGTTTTGATGTGTTTGTTTGACTCCAATGGTGTGCGAAATGTTTTGTGTATGGAAAATGGTCTTTTAAGTGCAGAGTTAAAAGGAAAAACCATCATCGATTTGAGTACTAACCATTTTAATGATGTCGTTGAATTTCATACGCTTGTTGGAACTAAAGGAGGCGCCTATCTTGAATCTCCAGTCCTTGGAAGTGTCGTACCTGCTAGTAAAGGTGAACTCACAGTAGTATGTGCGGGAAAAGAAGAAGTATTTCTTACATGTAAGCCCATTTTGGAAAAAATAGGTCAAACACTTTTCAACCTCAAAACCCCTGGCATGGCATGTAAAATGAAGCTTATCAATAACCTTTGTTTGGGTTCATTCATGGCAACCATCGCAGAATGTACCGCCCTTGGTGAGTCATGTGGCATCGATAAAGCAGAACTTTTGGACATCTTAGGAGCTGGGGGTGGAAAGTCACTCGTGTTGGCAGCGAAAACGCAAAAGCTTATCAATGAAGATTTTAGCCCTCATTTTAGCAACGCGGCTATCAACAAAGATTTGCATTGTTTACAAGATTTGGCGTATAGCATGAACCGTCCACTTTACACAGCAAGTGTAGTGAAAGAACTCTATTCTAAAATGAGAGAAATGGGAAAGGGCGATGAGGATTTTTCTTCAATATATCAACTTTTCAAGTAAAAATAATGAAGAAGAGCGCTTTCGTGCTCTTCTTCCAAATATATCAATCCACTATCTGTAATGGTTCCTTAGTAGCGATGGGAAAATCTATCGTGATACACGCCCCACCTTCAATATTTTTACTACAAATCGTCCCTTTAAAATGCTTTTCTATAATGGTCTTAGCCATATATAAACCAAGCCCCGTTCCTGTTATGCCTTTGCTAGAAACATAGGGCTCAAACATTACTTTAATCATCTCAGGAGCTATGCTTCCTCCATTGTCAGTGATAGAAAATCTATACATCGCTTTGAGTGCTTTGTATTCACATACAATCACGATTTTTCCATCCTCATTTTGTTGTTCAGCTATCGCATCTTTGGCATTGGAAATGATGGAGAGTAAGACTTGAACCAATTCACTGCCATAAATAAAGAATTTTTTATCATCCTTGAGTGTGATTTCCAAATCAATTTTGTACATTTTAAGAATGGGGTCAGCAAGGGATTGAAGCTGTTCGCAAATCATCGAAGCACTGTGCCACTCTTTTTTGACTTCTGGTTTGAAAAAATTCTTAAAATCCTCTATAGTATTAGAGAGGTAATTTACATTGCGATCCACCACACTAATATCAGTGAGAAATTCTTCATCTTTAACTTTAGCATTGAGGGCTAAAAGACGCATTTTACTGACGACCATGCCGATGATTGAGAGAGGTTGGCGCCATTGGTGGGCTATCATGCTGAGCATCTCACCGATGATAGCAGAACGCGCTTGAATAATGATTAACTCTTCAGAAGCATGATAACGCTTGAGCGCCTCTTCTATTCTATCATTAAGCGTTGAGTTTAGAGCGTATAACTCTAATGCCGTTTGCCTTCCAATATGCAACAGTGCATCAAAGGTGTCTGAGTAGCGATGATTGGGCATAATCCTTTTTTTAGGAAGGTCAGTAGTCTTATGTACATTGGCTCTAGTGGTTGTATTTGCTTCTTTAAGGCCTAAGACGGTCATGGTTTCGTTGAGTAAAAAGTTGCATTTATGGTCTGAGTCGTGAAAAAATTCTCCATAGGTAAAAAATCCTGTCGTGGGTGCGATGGAAGAAAGCCCTTCAAAGTCATTATGAACATCTTCACCTAAAAAGTTTTTGCGTGTCATACACGAAAACACCATCACTTTTTCAGGGCCAAACTCTGCTAAATCTGAGATGATTTCCCTCGCATCTGCCAAAATCGCATCAATATCGCCAAAACCAAACTGAATGATTTCACCCTCTGATATATTACCCGCAAATACCACTGAACCATCCCCATTTAAACGAATAGGTGCACGACCTATTAAATGCCCTTCTTTGTAAAAAACAAAAGGAAATTCGATACCACCTTGTGGAAGCTTTTGTGCAAGAGCAGAGCCTAGATACTTTCGGTACAACTCAAGTACGGAGATATTATCAACGGTATAGATACAGTTTTTATCTGCCCTAGTCACTTTAAACTTCGGTCCCATAGGTGCCCAATTAAAACTTTTGGTATGATAGACTTCTAAGGTATCGCTGATGAGATAGCCTACGACGATAGATTTGGATTTGATTTGTGTGTCACAGAAGATAAAGCTCTCTTCATAACGCCCATTATCACCAGCCAACCCCCCTGCTACGACTAAAGAAGGAGCTATTGAGTTCACGCCATCCATCAAAAAATCACCATTGGTCACGATACCATCTGCGACGATAATCGCTACTTTTGCACCCAGTTTCACGCCCTGCTGGGCAATCATCTGACCTGCTTTAAACGAATCTTCTTCTGCTGAAAAAAGCTCGATTTGCAATGCTGTACTCTCAAAAGTCGTTAAGGAAAGTACAAAAGAGTGCACCATCACCTCTGTTTCAAAAATCTCTCCATCCGTGGTTGAACCCATGATAGAAGCTTGTGGCAAAAGTGTTTTGATGCAATTTAGAATCTCTTGATTGATGGCTTGGTCGTCGATGCCTGAATAACACATCACAAAAATATTAGGAGCCAAACTCAACTCCTTTTGTACGATAAACTCAGCAAAATCTTCATGCGAGACAAAACGATAGGTATATATTTTCACGGTGTATGCTCCTCAAGAACAATAGAATATCCAATCGTACTGTGCGTCACAATAGCACTTTCTCCGATTTTATTTCTTAGTTTTTTAATAAGTGTTTTGACTGAACTATCAGCAACAGACTCAAATTCCCACAAATACCCTTCAATCACACTTTTACTCAAAATCATTTGGTGATTTTTGATAAGTAAACAAAGCAGTGCAAGCTCTTTTTGGGTCACATCGATAATTTTACGAGTCGCCGTTGCATAAACAACTTCATCACCAAGGTCAAAAGAAACACCACCTTTAAGCACATAAGTCTTTGATGAGCGACTCTCTATAAGTTCTATAGTGTGCTGAATAGTTTCAAAAAGTTTTTCTAAGGAAACAGGCTTAATCAAATACGCATCAAGACCCAAAGGAACAGCAGCATGTAAAAAATCTTTTTCAAAACACGCCGTTAAAAAGATGACGGAGATGGAAGAGCGTTCGCTTCGAATCTTTTTAATAAAATCAATACCATTGGTTTTTGGCATATACAAATCAGTGATAATAATATCAATGGGATTGTCTTCAATAATTTCATACGCTTCTTGAACTGATAAAACAGCGTAAACCTTTAAAAAATAGTGTTGAAGGATAGCGCTAAGATAGTCCAAAAACTCCTTTTCATCATCAACACATAAGACGGTATAGCGATTGCAGCAAGACATGATACCTAAATCCAACATTGTGCATCCTTTATAGTGAAGAAAGATAGCTTCTCCACTATATCCCAATATTGACTCTTTCATGCTATGGTTATAAAACCACCTTTAAAAAGCCTCCCTACCCTGATAACCAAAAAATAACTACCTAAGATTATGATGTTACTCAACAGATCCCCGTGCTTAATAAGCTTGTAGATACCTTTTACATAATAAGGAGTTCATCATGAACATTTCTAAACTGATCATTGCCTTTTTCGTGTCACTTTCACTTTTTA
>JAQWCT010000176.1 GCA_028705785.1 Sulfurospirillaceae bacterium
GAAATCCTTTTTAGAGCAAAAGTAGGGTATTTAACCCCCCATCAAAGGCACTTTTTTAAATGCCTTTTGTGGGTGATTAGATGGCTAATTTATCTTTTTTATCGACATTGAGATTTAGACCACAAAAACGATATAAGTCAAAATCATCTAAAACGGTTACTTCTGTTTGATTTGGTAATGGAAGATATTTTTTATCAGCTTGTTGTTTTTTTGATTGTTTTTCTTCTGATGTAGGGAGTACCAACATTTTTTTACCAGTGTAGTTTTTATCAATGAAATCTTTTAAGATTGAAGTTGTTACATTGAATTTTCGCATATGGTCAGCTTTGATTTTTACTACAAGAGTTTTTAGAGAGTTATTATCCTGATGCATTTCACCGTGTTCGTCAGTACGACCGAAAGCAGATTCATAGATACCGTGAATTTGAAACCAAAATTGTTCTACACCGTGTTCATCTTTAGAATTATTTGCGTTTGCGTGTTGTGGCATAAAGCCGACTAAAGAGATTCTTTTTTTCTGATTCTCAAATGAGAAGTTTAAAGCCTCGAAAGACTCGACATAAGAATTAATTTCTTTTGACATGATGATTTCTCCTACCGAATTTTTTTAGTGACGAGGGGTCGGTTAAGTCCTCGCCACTTAATCAGTTTATAGACTTGATTAAGGTCGTGTATTCATTTCAATTTGTAAATCTAAATTACCCATGATAATTTGTAAATTTTCTAGCATTGAATAGAGTTCATTTACGGTGGTATTTCTTACATAATCTATTTCAAGATTAAGAGATGAAAAGTTAGAAATACAAGAAATTGTGGCAAGTTGTTTTTGGGCAAGAGCTATTTGTAATTTGATATTTTCGTTTGATGTGGGGTATAATTTAGTGTCGGTTAAATTTTCTTGATTTTGTATCATAATTACCAACCTCCTAAAATGTAATAATGCACAATAATTGTGCAAATCATCAAAGGAACTATAAATAAATTTAACTTAAAAAAAGATTAATTAAACAATAATTGTGCAATAATAATATAAATAGGTGAATAAAATGACAAAACAAGAGTTAGCGAAGCTATTTAATGTAAGTAGAAACACAATAAATAATTGGGAAAAAGAAAAACCTGATTTAGTAAGATTAATAAATCAAGGACTAGCAATAGATGAGCAAATAGAAGAAGCAAAGAGAAATTTAAAACGATTAGAAGAGATAAAAGAATCAGCAAATTGCAGTAAATTCAAATTAAAATAAGGATTAAAATGTATGGATTTCCAATAATAAGCCCCACCTTAATGAATTCATTTCAAGGTATAAAACTTGAAAGTGTTTTTGGGTTAATAGGAATTTTTACAATATGTTTAATTACTTTTATAGGAATATATAAAACTGCTTGTTATGTGAGAGATAAAAAATGGAATTAAAATGAGTATTATTTTAGCAACTGTAATTTTAATAGCAATAATTGCATTATTTGTAGGACTACAAGAATCAGCAAAAAAGACAATGAGAAAAGTAAGAAAAGACAACGAACTAGCAGAAAAAAGAGCCAGAATACAAAAATACTATGATGAAGAAAAAGAAACAGCAATAAAACGAGAAATCCATCCTCATGAAGAAATTATCAAAGAAGAAAAACCTTTACATGTAAACCAATCAGTACAAAATATAGAAAAACAATTTTTTAATCATCAAAAAAATACAACAACAAGACCAAGTTATCAAGAAAATAAAAAAAGAGGCAATGACTACGAACAACAAGTAGGAGAATACTACGAAAAAATAGGCTATAAAGTTATTTATCATGGGTTAAATAAAGGAAGAAAAGACGGAGGGATTGACCTAATCGCAGAGAATAGTTATGAAATAATATTGATACAATGCAAAGCATGGAAAAATGCAATAGTAAAGCAAAAACATGTAAAAGAATTTATCGGAAATTGTGCGATATTTTTAGAAGATAATCCTCAAAATACAACAATGATAAAAAGACATTTTGTGACATCAAGTGAAACAGAAGACCACGCTTTGTCAAAATATCTTATTCAACATAGAGATAAGATTCAAGTTATTATCATGCCATTTCAAATTTAGGCATAAGCTTTTTTCGAATCCCTCTCTGTCCGCCACCTCTTTTTAAACCCCTATTTTCAGGCACTTCCGAGATACAAAATCGTCACTGTGCCCAAAACGTGCCCAAAATGTACCAAAAAACTATGCAACTTGCTCTAAAAAAGTAGCTCTTTGTCTGCTTCTTAGCCTAGTATATCGTGCATATTTTTCAAGTGTCATAGAGCTATGTTTGTGCCCTAACATATTAGAAACCCATAAAACATCTTCACCATTTGAAATCATCAAACTAGCAAAAGAGTGACGCATTTGATAAAGATTTCGATAAAGGATACCTAACTTTTGCAGTGTAGGTTTCCAATAATGAGAACTTATCTTGTCACACGTATTATAAGGTTCTCTCATGTAGGTTTCAAACAAATAGATACTCTCTTTAGGAGATAGCTTTCTATGCTCTTGTAAGTAGGGCATAAGAGTATTGATAATCTCCACGGTACGAACGCTATTTTTTGTTTTCGGTAAGGTTTCCATTCCTTGCCTACGACTGCGTTCTACTCGAAAACTTTTATCCTCAAAATAAAAATCTTCCCATTTAAGACCAATAATCTCACCCGTTCTAAGACCTGTTAAAAAACCAATAGCAAAAAAGGCTCTGATATGTTCAGGCATTGCCTTTAAGATAGCAAATATCTCTTCAACTGAAAAAGGGTTTTTCACTCTAAAATCTTCAGTTTTAGGAGAGCGTATCAAAGTAAAAGGATTTTTGTTGATAATCTCATCTTTACAAGCATCTTCAAAAATAGTATAAAAAACTGTCCTTATACCTTTAACGGTTTTACCTGTAACCTTTGTTAAAAGACCATTTTGCCATCGTGCCAAGTCTGAGGGTTTGATTGTATCCAAACGTTTCTTCTCAAAATGAGGTTTGATATGAATTTCATAAAGCCTAATGTAGCGTTTATGCGTAATTGCACGTCTTTCATTTTGATGAATCTCTAAACTGATTTGAGAAAATTCACCAACTGTTGGAACTTTTTTTTCATTTTCAATTTTAAAGAACTCCCCTGAGTTTATCTTATATTGAATCTCAGGGATAATGTTGTTAAGGGCAAATTTTCGATTTGCTTTTGTGTCATCTAAGCCTAAAGATTTTTTATATCTTTTTGATAGATGATAAAATGTTATCCACAATTTGCCGTCGCGATTTGTTAATGTCATTGGTATTAAATCCTTCCAATACCCACGAATCAATCGCAACTCTATCGAAAAGAATTTTACCTGTTTTTTTGTAAAAATGAATATTCTCCAAAAAGGTATTTTCTTTGAGCGTGTAGATATGGTCTTTTGAGTATCCTAAATACGTTGCAAGCTCTTTAACCGAGAGCCACCGTTTAGCTGTTTGATTCGTAAGAGATTTTTTGATTAATTCAATATCCTTTGCCATCTCTTTAATGAGGTTGATATTTTCCATTTCAATCATCACATACCACCTAAAACGGTATTTTAGGCTTCAAATTTCGCCTAACTGCTTCATCATAAGCAATGTTATAACGCTTATTAGTTGTATTAAAATCCACATCCTCTTTTTGAAAATCTGCTGTAATATCATCCAAATATTGAAGCAGTTCAAAATCACCAAGTTTAAAAACTGATAACACATTAACGGGCTTTATTAGTTGCCCATTTCTTAGTAGTCTAAAATGCTGTTTTGTACCATCAAATTGTTTTATCTCAAGTGGAATAAAATCTTTTGAATAGTGAAATGGTTTTGGTGTTGATGCTGTTGGCTCATGTAACTCTTTAACTGTTTCATCTAAATTTTGAATCAATAGCTCTTTAGTGATAAGCACAGAGTTAATAAGACCTTTACGAATCAAGAGCTTATGCTCTTTGGTAAAACTTGTATCATCATAGATATAGGCTTTGCGTTTAATTCGCTCTAGTGGTGATGTAACTTGTAAAAAATCTTCAATAGAATAGTTCTCTTTGATAAAATCCCATATAAGAAGTGTCTTAGCTCTGTTTTTGGTATTGTTCTCAATATCTTTAGCACTGATGGTGTTTAAATCAATAAGCCTGATATCTTCCATTGCTTGTCTAAAGAGCTTTTGAGCGTTTTGCAGTGCATCTTCTACTGTTATGATGCTAAAAGCTCTTAAATGGCTTCTGTGCATCTCAAATTCTACATTAAAGATGGGATGCACTAGGTCAAATCCATTGAGCCTAAAGTATTCTTCCATAAGGTCACTTTTTTTAGATTGCTTTAGCTCTAAAGTTTTATTGTAAAGCCTTAGTCTAAAAGGAGGTTTACCAACATAAAGCGTTTGAATAGCATTAGCACTTCCAATCTCAGCAATCGAGGCATAATTTCTCTTTCGTGTAACAAACATACTTTTATCAATAAAGCCTAAATCGTATTGAATGAAGCAGTTTAAATCTATTCTAGTGATAGGATGCTCTTTGGTGATGTAACCCTCTAGCATTGAATCAATAAACTCAATGAGTGATTTTATCCCTATGGTATAAATACCAGTTCCTAAAAGTTGTATTCTTATATCATGTAAGCCACGATTAGTTAATTTATCTTTAAATCCTATTTTAAAGAACTCATTGATATCTCTAAACCAATAATAACCCTCAGCTTTTCCAAGAGAACTAAGAGCTATATCGTTAATGTTGATAGTGATATCAGCATTACTATATTCAATCTCTTTTTTCTCAAATTTATCTTTGATACGCTCCATTTGGTCTAAAATGTCCAAGAATAAATCATCATATTCAAGTGAACTTTCACAAAAGTAATAGAGGGCATCAATACCACAAACGAATGTTATATTTTTCAAATTTTGCATTGCAAATATTTCCTTTTTCCGTTTAGTAAGGGGTATTACTATATACCCCTTGAATCATGGTGAAAAAGGAGAGTGAACGCTCAAAGAGCAGGACTGCTTCTTTTCGCTTTTCACTTTCCTTTTTTCACTTAGATGCCATAAAACTTATGTTCACCTATTACACCAACTTCAATATCTACTTCTTTGTTTATATTGCTGGTATATTTTGCTAATTTATCACTCGGTATGGTTAAATCATACAAAGTGTTTTTATAACCGCCATTTTTTAGCGGAACTTTGACTAAAAGCTGTAATTTTGTTTTACCTTTAGTCACCTCATTGGTTTCTTTGTTTGTATAGTCACTTGATGTGAATATATTTAGAAGCGTACCTCTTAGTGTTAACATTGTGTTTCCTTTTGGAAACCAGCGCTGGTCTATTTTTGATTTGTAATTACAAGATGCAGTATAAAGAGGTTTTGAAAAATAGTTTTCGGTAAAGTGGCTAAATTTTTTCTAACATTTCCGAAGGAAATCGTGCAGAATATATGTATAGAGGATTTATAAGTAAATTCTTTTGATATTCATATGGTAAATCCAAAACGATATTTAAATCATTTTTTGCTTGTTCATGCAAACTATAAAGTGTATTGGTTTCATCAGTGCTGTAGTATTGTTTTTGTTTTGTGGTTATCGAAAAAATAGGAATAAAA
>JAQWCT010000177.1 GCA_028705785.1 Sulfurospirillaceae bacterium
GAGTCGCTATCAAACTTGAAAAACAAATTATCTCAGCTGAGAGAGAGATGCTTCGCCTTGTTAATAAAGAGCTTATTTTTATCCTTGGCGCATCGCCTGTTATCGGAAATTATGTTTTGCCAGATTTTCTCAATGACATTCAAGAAGCCATCAAAAACAATGTTATGCTTCGTGTGGATAACGCTGGTGAAATTACAGAAAAATTGATTGATAGAAAAGTAGATTTAGCACTGCTTGAGGCGCCATTTTTTCATGAAGGTATTATTTACCGTGAATGGATGGAAGATGAATTGGTCATCGCCAGTCGCTCTCCATTGCCCAAAATCATCAAAAAAGAAGACCTTTTTACTTTTAGTTGGATATGTAGAGAAGAAGAGTCAAGTACACGAAAAATTATCCATGAAACTTTTGAAAAAATCGATGTCGATTGTAAAGCATTTAAAGTACGAAGTATTGTAACCAGTTCAACTGCCGTCAAACAAACACTGCTTAAATCCAATCTTGAGGGCGCACCAGTCGTTTCAATTTTATCAAAATTTATTATTGCAGATGAAGTTGAGCAAGGATTACTTTATACCTCAAAGCTTAAAGGACTCAAACTCACGCGTATGCTTTATCTATGCTATTTAAAAGATAGAAAACATGATGCGCTCATCGACAATGTTATTAACTACATTATGAGCAAACAAGGAATAAAAGCTTAACTTTTCACCTATTTCTTAATCAGCTTTTGGTTTTGGGGATTGGACATCAAGGCATCCATTGATTTTCTAATTCCCTGCTCTTTAGGTTGTTTTACGGGTATTTTGGGAGGATTGCTTAAGTTGATAAAAATAGGAATCTCCTCTACAATGATTTGCAAAATAGATTGGATGGGAACACTGACGAGCGAGCCAAAATTATCACTTCCAAAACCTGCTTCAAAACTGATGTATCTATCACTTATCTGCGTACTTTCAAATGTATACCCTGCTAAAAAAAACATGGTAATAGGTTTAAAGTTTTGACTGATGTGATTTGGGAGGATGGGCTCAAAAGTCACATCTGCGATATTGGTCAATATTGAAAAATTGACACCTCTTTTCAACAATAATTCTAAAATCGCATAACAATTTTTTTTCATTAAAGCATTAAAATCATCACTTCCTAGTACCGTTTCAAGCATTGCTCATTCCTTTAAACTCATTCATTAGCGATTCAACTTCACCAATGCCCAGTTTCCAAAAGTTTTCATCTTCAATATCAAAATTGAACTTTTTGATAAGCTCCTTAGGGCTTTGACTTCCCCCTGCGGATAAAAAGCTGGTATAATTTTTCACAAAAGTTGCTTTATCGCTTTTTTTATACAAGCCATACAAAGCTAAAACCAAAAGCTGTCCATAACTGTACGCATAGCAGTAAAAAGGTGAATGGATAAAATGAGGAATATAACTCCACCAAATATGATAATCATCGCTTAATATAATGCTCTCTCCAAACATTTTTTTACTCTCACCCATCCAATAACGGTTAAAAGTATCCAAATCCAACTCACCTTTATGCGCATGGACTAAGCGTTCAAAAGTGGTAAAGTTAATTTGGCGATAAAGTGTTGAAAAAATATCTTCAATTTTTGAGGCGTATAAGGAGCACTTTTCTTTGCCATCCAAACTATTTTTAATGTAGTCAAATACCAACATCTCAGCAAACACTGAAGCTGTTTCTGAAGTCGTTAAAGGCGTATCAGAAGCTAGGTAACCTACATCACGGGAAAGATATTGATGGATGGCGTGTCCTAGTTCATGGGCTAAAGTAAAAAGGTCTCTTCTGGTATTGGTGTGATTTAAAAGTACAAAAGGATGCGTATTGGGTGTAGCAGGATGTGAAAAAGCGCCACCCCTTTTTTTATTTTTAGGCATCACATCAATCCAGCCCTCATCAAAAGCCTTGAGTGCTATCTCGTGAAATTTAGGGTTAAACTCTTTGAAAGCACTGAGTACTATCTGCTTGGATTTTTCAAAATCATACACCTCTTTTGCATCATCAAGAGGAGCATATCTGTCGTACTCATACAAGGTTTCAAGTCCTAAAAGTTTTGCTTTTAGCGTGTAGTAAGTTTGCACCAACTCAAAACTTCCCTCAGCCGTTTTAATCAAAGCATCTACACTTTTTTGGGTAATTTTATTATCTAAATGGCGAGGCATTTCAGGGTTTTTATACCCTCTAAGCTCACAATCACTTGCAAGATCAGCTTTAATCATATTGAAGATATAGGCTAAAAGTGGTTGATGAGGCTTGAGTCCCTTGGTAAATGCAGAGGCTGCCTTTCGTCTTACTTCTCTGGAACTATCTTGAAGCTTACTTAAAATTTCCTCTTCTGAGAGCTTTTTACCCTCATATGAAAATTGTAATCGACTAAAATGCTCATCAAAAAGTCGACTAAAAGCAGACGCTGAAGTCATCTCTTTTTTTAAGAGAATTCTCTCTTCCTTTTGACTAAGTTGATACGGTTTTTCTTCCAACAAAGACTCTAAATAAAATTTATAAGAGGGTGTCGCGGCAATCAATGTTTCTTGTTTGAGTTTAGGTATTTTGTTAAATTCTAGCTCAAAAAAGAGAAGATATTGCGCTACATTGGTATACTCTTGCTGATATTTTGCATAAAATCCACCATTGTCACTGTTTTGTGCAAACTTTAAAAAAGCATAAGTCATCACTCGACCTAGGGTCTGGTTAATGGATTCGTACTCTCTAATGGCTTCTAAAAACTCATTTTCACTCAGTATTCCAAGCTTACCCTTACACACAGATTCAAAATTCTTTGCCCTTTTCATGACATCATATAAATCTTTATCTAACACTATTTCATTCTTATATAAAGCTGAGAGATCCCAATTCAATTTTACTTCCTTGTTATATAAACATTTTCAATTATTTTAAACCCAATAAGTGCATTTATTATAGCAAATTTCTCCATTTTTTGCAGACTCTCACTGGTCAAATTTGCAACTTGTAAAAACCCACTATCTACCAATCTTTGGCGTGTTACGCCCTTTAACAAAGGTTCTTTTGGCGTCATCCATCTTCCATCAATTAATAATGCAATATTGGCGATGGAAGTATCCCTCAAAAAACCATTTTTAACGATAATAATATCGTCATATCCATCAACTAACAGTGCATTAATCTGCGTTCTATCAGACCATTTATAGGCATATTCTATGTGAGATTCTACGATACAAAAAGAGTTTATTGGACGAGGAAGATAGGGAATATACGCTACATGTAAGATTGCATCTGTATACTCAACGCGCACTCTACATGTAAGACCTTTTGGTGGCATAAGCACGCTTGAAAGACTTATCTTATCCACACTTCCATAACACTCTTGGCGTGTTTTATCGAACCTTGCTTGATGATAGCTTATGTGTTGTAATACACCATCATCTGCCTTGATGGTCTCAAAGGCTGGGGATATAGACTTTGGCGCACATTTCATCGTATTCCTTTTTGGGGTCACTGAGCAAAGTGATACCTCCACCACTTTTAAAAACATAACTCTCTTCAACTTTTTCTAAAAAACGAATCATCACCGCAGAATCTAAGCTTTTTCCATCATAAATCCCAAAAACGCCGCTAAAAAAATCTCGCTCATACTCCTCTATTTCATGGATAATCTCAACGCTTTTTTTCTTTGGTGTCCCCGTAATTGAGCCTGCTGGAAGCATCGTACTGATGATGTTACCAACACAGTCGTGCCAATCATCTTCTACTGTGCCTTCGATATGAGAACTCACTTGCAACAGCTCTTTATCTCCTGCTTTGATTTTTTCAATATACCGAAAGGTTTTGACACGCACCTCTTTGGCAACCATAGAGAGGTCATTGCGTAAAAGGTCAACTGCCATCACATGTTCTGCCATCTCTTTTTCATCTGCCAAAATCAATGCCTCCGCATCAGGGAAGCTCGCATCAATCGTCCCTTTCATTGGATAAGTGCTGATGGCATTACCCTCGATTTTGACAAATCGTTCAGGCGAAAAACACACAAACTTATCTTTAATGTAGAGTTTAAAAGGTGCATTTGCCCCATAAAAAGCGTCTTCTAAATCACCTTGTATCTCTACTTTAGTTGGCTGAGTAAGATTTAAAAGATAAATATTGCCAGCTTTGATATGCTCAATAATAGCATCAAATTTCTGTTGATACATTTCATAAGTAACACATTCTTGAGAGACAATAGTACTCTTACATGTAAAGGTTTGAGAGGGAGCATTACTCAAAGAATCAAGCGTGTACAAGATGTCCGCATCCATCTCTTTGAGCGGTTTAACGATAAATGTATCTTGTGTATAATTGACAACGAAAAAAAAAGGTTCTCTTTGCTTTCCCAGCGCGTTTAAGGCAGAAGCAAACTCAATGTGCAATCAACTTCTCCAAAACTGCCATTCGTACAGCCACGCCATTTTTGACCTGATCCAAAATCTTCGAGCGAGGGTCTTTCATCATCATATCATCCACATCAACATTACGATGCACTGGACCTGGATGAAGCAAGATAATGTCTCGATTGCCCATCAATTTTGAAGTGATACAAAAGTCCTTCGCATAGTCACTCAAAGAGGCATAAATCTGGTTAGCATGTCGTTCCGTTTGTGTTCTAAGACTCATGATAACATCTACATCATCGATAACTTCTTCGATTTTGTGAAAAGTGGGTAAGTTGGTCTGCGGTAAAAAATGAGGTGGGGCAACTAAGATAACCTCCAAACCTGCACGACCTAAAAGTTCGATATTGCTATTGGCAACTCTGGAGTTTTTAATATCGCCAACGATAGCGACTTTTTTGCCTTTGACTTCACCGTAATGTTTGCGTATCGTAAAAAGGTCTAAAAGTGCTTGGGTTGGATGCGCATGAGAGCCATCGCCACCATTGATAATCGGGCAATTCACATAATTTGCCAAGATGTGCGGAACGCCTGAGCTTTTATGGCGTACGACAATCGCATCTGGTCCCATAGCATCAAGGTTTGCCGCTGTATCAAAAAGCGTTTCGCCTTTGCTTGAAGAACTTTTAGAAACATCAAGGCTCACCACATCAGCACCCAGTCTTTTAGCCGCTATCTCAAAACTGCTTCTTGTTCTTGTAGAGTTTTCAAAAAATATCGTAATGACCATCTTATTTTGAAGAATATTACGGGTTTTTTCATCCAAAAAGAGCGTTGCTCGCTCGAAAAGTTTTTCAATTTCGTCTAGCGAAAAATCTTTGCTATTGATGAGATGATTCACGCGCAACTCCTCTAAATTTTGTTAAAAATAATATCAAAATTAGGCTGTAATTTTTGTTAACAGTTCGTTACTCCAAATATGATAAAATTCCAAAAAAAGGAAACCATCATGAAAAAACTATCTTTTATTACTTTAGCACTGTGTTCTAGCACCTTCCTTTTTGCAGAGAGTTTATCTTTTCAAGAAGAAGTCAAAGTTCTATCAACCAAACCAGAATACCGCATGGTCACAGCACGCACACCCGTTCAAGACTGCTATGATGAACAAGTCGAAGTCAGGCACCAAGCGCAGCCTCAA
>JAQWCT010000009.1 GCA_028705785.1 Sulfurospirillaceae bacterium
CATTGCCTTTGCTTTTACTCATTTTTTCGCCATTACGAGTCCACCAACCGTGAGCAGCGACATGTTTTGGCAAAGGAAGCCCAAGGCTGAGTAAAAAAGCAGGCCAGTAAATCGCATGAAAGCGTAAAATATCTTTACCCACTAAGTGCATAGTTGCAGGCCAAAACTGCATATTTTTTTCATTCGTACCATAACCCAGAGCGGTGATGTAGTTTAAAAGAGCATCAAGCCACACATACATGACATGCTTGTCATCATTCATAGAAGCGGGAAGTTTAACACCCCAATCAAAGCTCGTTCGCGTGATAGAGAGGTCGCGAAGTCCTTGCTTCACAAAGCTAATGACTTCATTTTTTTTGCCCTTTGGTAAAACGCATTTTTCATCGTCGTGGTACCATTTGAGTAAATCTTCTTGGTATTTGGAGAGTTTAAAAAAGTAACTTTCTTCTTTGACCAAGCGCGTTGGTTTACCACAATCTGGACAGCCACCTTCATCGACTAATTGAGTATCTGTAAAAAATGTTTCACAACTTACGCAGTAATGCCCCTCGTATTCCCCTTTGTAAATGTCACCTTTGTCAAACATCACTTGAAAGGCTTTTTGCACACCTATTTTATGGTCACTATCGGTGGTGCGGATAAAATGGTCATAACTGATGTCAAACTCATCCCAAAGCGCGCGAAATTTGCCACTGATCTCATCGGCATAACCTTGTGGTGTTTTACCTCTTGATTTAGCAGCTTCTTCTATCTTCTGACCATGCTCATCTGTGCCTGTAAGAAAAAAAGTTTCATAGCCTTTGAGGCGATAGTATCGTGCCATCGTATCAGCGATAATCGTAGTGTAAGCATGTCCGATATGGGGAACATCATTCACATAATAAATGGGGGTTGTAATATAAGCTTTTTGGGACATCGTTTTTCCTAATTAAAATTAAAATTCAAATCCGCCACCTTGTCCTTTGGCCATACTTTCATATACAGCTTTGACATAGGTTTTGCGGGTATCACACTCAAACATCTTTTCACAATCACTACATGTAAGAAGATTTTTACTCTTTTGGCACTCTTGAAGAGCCTCTTTTTTACTATCAAGTTCTTTTTGGTAGATGTCTAAAATCTCATTCATAGCACTTCTTGACGCGTTCTATCTCAGCATTTGAGCCAAAAAAACAAGGTGCAGTATCGTGAGGATGACTTGGGCTTAAGTCTAAGATTCTTCTCTTTCCATCAATGGCAGACCCACCTGCTTTTTCATACACAAAGGCAAAAGGGAAAACTTCAAAAATCATACGAAGCTTACCGTTTGGAACATCACTGGTGCTTGGGTATGAGAAAAGCCCGCCACCTTTGAGGAGGATTTGATGTAAATCTGGCACCATGCCACCTGAATAGCGTAAACGATAACCATCCATAAAGATAGCATCAATCATTGCTTTATGGCGAGGTTCCCAGCCCATTTGTGTCGCACCTGGGGCATTGAGTTTGCCTTTTTCTTTTAAAACGATGTCTTTGATAAAAACAAATTCACCTTTTTTATTGAGACGATATAACTTAACATCATCCATCGCGATAACAAGTTCAACGCGAGGTCCATACACGACATATACCGCCGCTTTAAGATGCGCTCCACTGTACCCGCCCTCGTAAATACCAAATATCGAACCCACACTCAGATTGACATCGATGAGGCTTGAGCCATCTAGGGGGTCGTACCCGATGCCATAAATTCCGTTTACATGTAAAGGTGTTTTATCTTCTTTCTCTTCACTGACTATTTCTTTGATACAAGGAAGTTTAGCAAACTCTTCTTCGATGATAAGGTCACTTTTGATGTCAAGTTTGAGTTGGGTGTCGCCCGTGGAGTTAGTATTTTCAGAATAGCCTGTATCGTCAAATTCTATCGCCTCTTTGATGCGGATGGCGGATCGTTTGATGGCTTCGATAATCTCTTGCATATTATTTTACCTTCTTAGCATTTTTCAAAATCCATGAGACGATTTCTTCTGGATTGTTGAGGTTGAGAATAGCGATATTTTTTGGGATATCATAATTGCTAAGGATAACACTTTCATCCACCGCAATGGCATCACTACAATCAAAATAGTTCTCATCAAGCTTATTTCTAAATATCGCAATCCGTGGCAATGGTAAGGTTTTAAGTCCTTCAACCAATAAAAAGTCAAAATCTCCAAGCATGTCGATAATCTCATCAAGGCTTTTTTGGCGTTGTGAAAAAAGTGTTGTTCTCGTTGGTGAAGTGATGACGACTTCAGCGCCTGTTTGTGAAAACTTCCAGCTATCTTTGCCTTCGACATCAAATATCGCTTTATCGCTAGGGTCATTTTTGATGATGGCAAGGCGGTTTTCTTTTTTCAAAATAGTCGCAACTTTAAGAACTAAAGTTGTTTTTCCGCTATCGGAGGGTCCTGTAAAGGCTACAGCTAAAGATTTCATATTTACTCACTTTATGTTACAATAAACGCAGATTATAGCAAAAAAAGGTTTAAGAAAATGCGATATATTTTGGTGGTGATGCTAGGATGGCTTTTTTTAGGATGTTCCTCTTCTTATGATGCTTTACATGTGCAGAATGAGAAGGTCTTGGATTTTGGAATGGCAAATAGTAAAAAAATCGAGATAACCAATTCTCCTACTTCTAAAACTTATGTCACTATTACCTATTTAAACCCTATTAAACATGCACTTTTAAACAATGATACTGAAAAGTTTATCGTAGGAACTTATATGGCGACAGGTGAAAATGAGATGCAAAAAGTAACTTTGTCAAACTTTGCAATTAACGGTAAAAAAGAGGAAATCAAAGTTTCCCCGCTAAATAAAGATGCCGAGATTTTAAAACTTGTCTCTTCTTCAAACCCATGGAGCGACTATTCTTTAGTAGAAGCCCCATTTACGGATAAGATAGATATGAATATTAGTTTCGAAAATGATCACTCAAAGAGGGTGTCAGCAAAGTTTCGAAAAGATTATTAATAGAGACTTCTTCGCCTAAAAGACGCATATAGACAACATAGTTTGCGAGTACCTTTTTCCCATACTCGCGACTCTCTTCATTAATCATCATCTCCATACTTAAAAACGGTTCATACGCTTTTTTGCTAAAAGTACCTCCCAACAGATGTCTCTTGGTAAAACCAATGCCTCCATTGTACGCATAAGCGATAAAAAGTGGATGCAGAAGATTTTTCTCTAAAAAGTCAAGGTGGATATTGGCAAACAAATAGGCAACGCGTGGGTCGAACATCGCATCAAGTGTAAAGCCTTCAAGCTTTTGTTTTTTAGCGATATCTTTGGCGACAAAAGGCATAAATTGCATCATTCCAAGCGCATATGAAGTCGAGACGACAGAGGGCAAAAAACGACTCTCTTGTCTGGCGATGGCTAACATCAAAGCTTGACGATGGGTCGAAAAATCTTTGATTTCTTCAAAATAAGGTATCGGATAAAAGTTTTTTTGGTAGCGGGTCACGCGCTCCATCAGGTAGCTATAGTGTGGTAATGTGTTGGCGTATTTAAACTTTTCCGCTTCTTTTTCGACCTCTTCTTGACTCATATGATAAACTTTATTCATCACTTTTGGCCATGCAAAAGGGTCTGTGACATTAAATGTCGGATGCTCACCTTCTAGGACTGGAGAGACGATATTGTCAAATGGAACGCTCAACTTTTCGTGTGCATAAAGTGTATAGATGTTGACATCAAAGCTTTCTAGCATTTTTTTAAGGTAAGTGTTGTCTTGGCTCACAAGGTATTGCCAAAAGAGCGCTCGGTCTTTTTCATCTCTTTTTTTAGCCTGTTCATAGGAGAGTTCAAAAAAGTAAATAGCTTGTTTTTTTTCGTCATATTTGAGTGCGTTGAGCCCAAGGAGGAAAAGTGCTTTGGCTCCTACTTCGGAAGAGGGGCTTACATGTAAGAGTGATTTTTGTAGATTGACCATATCATCATTTTGAATGACGCTACTTGCAAAAGCATTAAATTTGATATGACTTGCAAGTGTATCTATCGACACTTTGGGAATAAATTGGTTAAAAATAGCTTCTTTATAGGAAGTGATGCTGCCATTAAAGAGGGTTAAAAAAAGCTGAGCATCACCTTGTAAGGCACTTTCATAGACATTTTCACGGCTCATCAGTTCTAATACTTTTGAGAGTTCTTTGTTGTGCTTTACTCTGGGCATTAGCGATTTAAGTTGTCCCTTTGGAAGTGAAGTAGCTTTGGCGATAGTGATGCCGATGTTGAGGCATTCATCATCTTCTTTTAGGAGAGGCGTGATTTCTAGGTTCATACATTTTGAGATTTTCTTATAATCTTCATTGTCCATTTTTTTAGCAAAAAGGTGAAAAAATCGGATGTTCATCGTATGTACCATCCCAAAAAGCGCTTTGGCTTCTTGGGGCGTGGTACTCTCTTCGTTTAAGACGGTGTAGATGTAAAAGTCTTTAGCAAGACAGCGAGGCTTATCTTCAAAAAATTTTAACGATGGAGGCGTTGCTCCAAAAAGGTCTACAGAAGCGAAAAAGGCAAACAAAACCCACAAAAAAAACTTATAAAGCATGGACAAGCGCAAACAATAATTTGACCGCAAATAGGTCGATAAACTGAAGTGTTAAAATGACGATGATGGGCGCTACATCGACACCTGCGATGATGGTGGGAATAAACTTTCGTATAAAAGCATATACGGGGTTAGTAAGCCGATGGAGTATCTGCACAATAGGGTTGTACGGATCAGGGCGCACAAAACTAATAAGAGCAGAGATAATCACCACCCAAATATAGATATTAATCACCATGTGAAGAATTTGCGCTAGCGCTTCAATAAAAGTAGAAAGAATAATCATCGTACGATCTCCTTGAGATAATTTTTAATGAGTGGATATAAAAGTGTTAATTCTGGGCCATTGTCACAGCCTGTGAGTAAAAAGCGTAAAGGTTTGAAAAAGGCTTCACCTTGAAGCTCACTTTTTTCGAGTAAATAAGCCTCAAATGCCTCAAATGTATCATGATAAGGCGCTTTTTGGATAAGTTCTTTTAAGCGTTGTGACTCTTTTTCATACGCTACATGTAAAGATTTTTGAGCAAATAAAACATCGATTTTTTGTTTAATTTCAAAAGTGGTACTTGCCTCTTGCGTATAGAGTTTTGCTAGTTTCCCGATATTTTCACACGCATAGCCCATGCGTTTTGAAAGCTCCATATCAGAGATGCGTTTGATATGCTCGCGGTTGATAAAGCGGAGTTTTTCAATGTCAAAATGCGCTGGAGATGTGGAAATATTTTTGATGTCAAACCAAGCAAGCGCTTCAACCATATAAAAAATCTCACACGGCGTAGGGTTGCCTAAAAGTAAGAGATAATTTAAAATCGCCTCAGGCATAAAACCTTGGTCTAAAAGCCATTTAACGGTGCTTTCATCCTCTTGACTTTGAATGGTGGGAATGTGAACATAGTGTATCGCTTGGTCATAGCCTAGACTTTTGCGCACCCACTCTTCTTTAGGTGCATCGTTTAGATACTTTTCGTCACGAATGAGCGTGGTTACGCCTTGAAGCATATCGTCGCACGCACTCGCAAAAGTAGGAGTGGGGTATTTGTTAGTGTTCATAATGACAAAGCTATCACTGGCGGTATCGGATTTTTTCATGCGAATCACAAACGCTCTAGGGTTGTTGATAACTTCTTCGGGGCTTAAATGTTCGCATGTACCATTACAAGAAGATGCCTCATGGGGGCAAAAACAGATAAAGGCCTTTTTCGTGTCCAAAAGCGTGGAGGCAAATTGGAGATGGTATTTGAAATTGTTATTTTGATAGTAAAGCTGTGAATACGAAATACCAAAAAGCGCTAACATCTCTAAAGTATCTTGCTCTTCTCCCTGGGTGCGCACGATAAGCTGTTGCCCAGCTTGTGTGGCGCAAAGATAATTTATCAAGGCAATTCTGAGGTCATTGAGGCTCAGATTACCCGTTGGTGAGGGGGAAAATCTATACATGTTTTAATTTCTCAGTGACAAGTTCGTTGACCACGGTTGGGTTGGCTTTGCCACCACTGTTTTTAAGCACTTGACCTACGAAGAAGCCAAAAAGGTTGGTATTGCCTGCTTTGAATTTTGCCACATTGTCAGGGTTTTTGGCAATGACTTCATCAATGATAGGCTTTAATTTTTCAGGGTCACTGATTTGTGTTAGTCCTTGTGCTTCAACGATTGCGGTTGGATTTTCACCCGATTTTGCCATCTCTTCAAAGACTTGTTTTGCAATTTTATTGGAAATGGTTCCCTCATCTATCATGGTGACAAGTTCCGATATCTCTTTGGCGCTAAATTTTAATGTTGCTTCAAGTTTAAGTTCTCTTGCGACTTCATTAGCGACGATATTGGCGAGGCTTACAGGACTATTGACAAAAGAGAGAGTCTCTTCGTAAAAAGAAGAGAGCTCAGCATCACGCGCTAAAATATTGGCGATTTCATTGTTAAGCCCAAACGCTAAAGTGTATTTGTCAAAAAATACTTGTTCTTCTTCGCTCATGGGTGCTACAGTACCTTCTACAAGTACCTTTTTAGTTTGAGATTTAGGTGCTTCTGCCTTTTTAGTCCAAGAGTCTTTAAGCCCTACGATTTTATTAAACACAGGCAAATCATCGGTGTAGTCAATCGGATCAGCGTAAAAATATCCTTGCCTTTCAAACTGAAATCTAACATCAGGTTTTTGTGTGATAACGGCTGGCTCAACAAACGCATTTTTGATGATATGTAAAGAATCGGGATTTAAATCTTCCAAACCCTCAGGCGCTTCTACGGAGTATAACCTCTCATAAAGTCTGACTTCGACGGCTTTCGCGTGCTTTGCACTTACCCAGTGAATGGCGCTTTTAACTTTGATACCACTCGTGTCTGAGCCACTTCTTGAATCTGGATGATACTCTGCTTTTATCTCTATAATATTTCCATTAGCATCTTTCACAACTTCTTTACATGTAAGGATATACGCATGTTTAAGTCTCACAGGTTGACTTGGTGTAAGACGGAAGTAACCCTCAGGAGGATTTTCCATAAAGTCATCTCGTTCGATGTATATCTCTTTGGAGAAAGGAAGTTTGCGTGAACCCTCTTTAGGTACATCGTGTGGGTAGCAAGAGGCGTCTATCTCTTCTTCACCCTCATAGTTTTCGATGATGATTTTAAGTGGGTCAAGTACACACATCACACGCGGTACTTTGGTATTTAAATCATCTCTGATGCAAAATTCAAGTTGCGCTACATCGACCATGGAATTGGCTTTAGCGATGCCAATTTGGTCGCAAAAGTTTAGAATGGATTCGGCTGTGTAGCCTCTTCGTTTATAGCCTGCAATGGTAGGCATTCGTGGGTCATCCCAGCCATTGACATAACCGTCATTCACCAGTTCCAAAAACTTTCGTTTGCTCATCACTGTATAGTTCATACCTAATCGTGCAAATTCATGTTGGTAAGGACGAGGGAGTTTGAGTTCAAGTTCATCCAGTACCCAGTCGTAAATATCGCGGTTATTTTCAAATTCGAGTGTACAGATAGAGTGCGTTACGCCCTCGCAATAATCAGACAAGCAGTGTGCAAAATCATACATCGGGTAGATACACCACTCATCGCCCGTTCTAAAGTGATGCGCGTGGCGAATGCGATACAGTAATGGGTCGCGCATTTTCATATTTGGCGCACTCATGTCGATTTTTGCTCTTAAAACATGTTCACCGTCTTTAAACTCACCTTTTTTCATTCTCTCCAAAAGGTCAAGATTTTCTTCAATGCTACGATCTGCAAATTTGCTCCGTTTTCCTGCTGTAGTAACAGTTCCACGATATTCACGAATCTCTTCTTCATTCAGACTATCCACATAGGCTTTACCCATTTTGACCAGTTGCACAGCATAATCATAAATTTTTGGGAAATAATCAGAAGCAAAGTAGACTTTATCAGCCCATTCAAATCCAAGCCATGTTACGGCATCTTTCAGCGCTTCAACATATTTCATGTCTTCAGTCGTAGGATTGGTGTCATCCATCCTTAAGTTACAATGCCCGTGATAATCCCGTGCAATGCCAAAATTGATACAAATAGACTTCGCGTGTCCAATATGTGGAAATCCATTAGGCTCTGGAGGAAATCTTGTAATGACTTCTTTATACTTTCCAGACTTTAAGTCCTCTTCCACAATGGTGCGTAAAAAATCTTTGCTCTCACTCATTTTAAAAATCCTTACATGTAAAAAGCGCTATTTTATGATATTTTGATTAAAAAGGAGGTTAGTTATAAGATGAATTATAATCGATTTTGATTTAATGCAAGTTTCACGCTAAATGTATATAATGGGTGTTTTAAGTTGATTATAAAAATTTTATAATTTTGAAAAGGCACCCATGCTTAAAGTGATGATAATAGAAGATGAGCCTCTAATAGCCCTTAATCTTAAAAAGATTTTAGAAAAAAAAGGCTTTGAAGTCACAGGTCATGCTGGGAATTTTGAAGATGCACACAATCTTTTTTACGCCAACAAGCCCGATATCGTGCTTAGTGACATCAAGCTTGAAAATGATGAATCAGGCATAGAAGTTGTGAAGCAGTTAAAAAAGATGAGTGATTTTTGCGTTATATACCTTACTTCTTATGGCGATGATGCGATGATTGAAAAAGCATTAAGCACCAATCCTGCCGATTATATCACAAAGCCTTTTAAAGAAATCGACCTCAATGCCGCATTGAAGCTGATTGCGACCACGATTAAGAACAAAAACATCAATCCTGATTTTTACTACAACAAAGAATCCCAAACACTTTTTTACAAAAACGAGCAGGTTATTTTGTCCAAACAAGAATCTGACCTTTTTCATATTTGTTATTTAAGCAAGGGTTTTTTTGTTCCTATGTCGAGTATAGAGTACTATATTTGGGGGGAAGAGCCTACGAGTAACTCGACCAGACGGGGATTGATTTTTCGTTTGAGGAAAAAGTTGAACTATACGATTTTTGAGTATTCTAGTGGGCTTGGCTGTAAAGTGGATGAGATAGCGTGAGAAGTATTTTTTTTATTTTTTTCATCAGTGTACATTTATATGCCATAACATCCATTGCAGACAAATCCGCACAACTCCAACTCACGCAAGAGCAAAAGCAATGGCTCCTTGAACATCCTCGTATCATTGTGGGAATGGACCCTGATTATGCTCCATATGAGTGGGTAGATAAAGATGGCAACCACATTGGTGTTGTGGTAGATTATATGCGTGAATTAGAAAAGATACTGGGTGTGCATTTTGAAATCGTCAAAAACAAATCATGGGAGGAGTTACTGGGTCTTGCCAAAAAGGGCGAGTTAGATATGTTAACGAGTATCGTCAAAACGCCAGAACGCTCCAAGTATCTTACCTTTAGTGAACCCTATCATGACGCGCCTACTATCATCGTCGACAATGGAAAAGGTACCTTTATAGGCAATCTCAAACAGCTTTCAAACAAACGAGTTGTTGTTGAAAAAGACTATTTTATGGCGGAGTTTATCAACAATAAATACCCTAACATCCTCCTTATTTCTGCTCCCAACACCAAAGAAGCCTTAAAAATGGTACTTGATGGGAAAGCAGATGCCTATGTGGGTGATGCAAATCTTGTGGACTATATTATTAAAAAAAACCACTTCAATTCGTTACGCTTTTCAGGTCAAACAGAATATGTAAGCCATCAAGCGTTTGCCCTTACCAAAGGAAATGAACCTCTTGCTCTTATTTTGACGCAAGCGATGGCTACCATCCCCAAAGAAGAATTTGACGCTATGTTTAATCACTGGTTAAATATTGATTACGGGATAAGCCGTGAGACACTTGCCAAATATAGCCTCTTTATTGCTTTGATATTCTCCATCATAGGTTATTGGGTTTATCTATTGCGACGAGAAATCAGCCACCGTAAACTTGCAGAACAAAAACTTAAAACGAGCGAGACGCTTTATCGTGAGCTTACTGAAGATGTCACCGATGTGATTTGGAAAGCCGACAGTCATCATATTTTGACCTATATTAGCCCATCTGTCGAAGAACAATTAGGTTTTAGACCTGATGAGTTGGTAGGTCACCATGTTTTTGAAATGTTTACCGACGAAGGTATCGCCATCATTATGGAGCGCATCAAACAGAGAAAAGAGAACAAAGAAGAAGCCATAAACGATGTGTATTCCATATTTGAGGTGCAACATAAGCGTAAAGATGGCTCGTTTATCTGGGGAGAAGTAGTTTCAAAAGCGGTCTACGATAAAAATAAGACGGTTATCGGTTACCACGGCATTAGCAGGGATACCACAGCACGCAAAGAGATGGAAAAAGAAAAAGAGTTGTTGTATCAAGAGTTAGACCACAGGGTCAAAAACAATCTTCAAGTCATCTCAAGCATTGTCTCTTTGCACTCGTTACAAGAAGATACATCACGCTCACTTGAGGACATCCACAACACCATCTCCGCCATCTCTTTAGCACACGATAAACTCCATCAAAACGCAACGCACAAAACATTGGAGATAAAACACTATATCACCGCTTTGTTAGATAACCTTCTTGCAAGTTCCGTTTTAGACATTCAAAAAGAGGTCAATTCACCTGAAATTTATCTCAATGCCCCATACTCCATCACCCTTGGAATCATCATCAACGAATTTGTGAGCAACGCCATCAAATATGCCTTTAAAGGCATAAGCTCCCCCAAAATAACCGTAAACATCAGCAAAAAACAAGATTTTATCGCCATTTTAGTCTCCGATAATGGTATAGGTTTCAAAGAAGAAGAAGCACAAAATTCTGGCATCGGGATGGACATCATCACAACACTTGTCAAAAGCAAATTCAAAACAGATGTGAGATTTTTTCATAGTAATGGAACATCCATGTCTTTAAAAATCCCTTACATGTAAACACTTATTAAGCTAAAACTAAGTTTCATCAAACGCTCTTCAAACGCTTCTTTGTTATAGTAATAACAAGAAATTTTGAAAAGGAATTGACGATGAAATATTCCCCAGATTATAGCTCTAGGTTTAGGATACTCAAAGGCGGTAAAATCTCCCTAGTCGTATCAGCTTTGATAGCCAGTGTAACTATGCTTCAAGCCGCACCCAGTGGCGGTGTGGTCACAGCAGGTAGTGTAAACATCGCCCAAAATGGCAGTGTAACCACCATCACCCAAACCACCAATAAAGCCGCCATCAACTGGCAAAACTTCTCCATCGGTACATCAGAAACCGTCAACTTCAACCAACCCAATGTTTCATCCGTGACTTTAAACAGAGTTATTGGCAATGAGAAAAGCATCATTGATGGCGCCTTAAATGCCAATGGACAAGTTTTTATCTTAAACTCCAACGGTGTGTTATTTTCCAAAACTGCCAGTATCAATACCGCAGGACTTGTCGCTACCACGATGAATCTTAGCGATGCAGACTTTATGAATGGTAACTATGCTTTTAAAGGCGATAGTCAAGCTTCCATCATCAATCAAGGAACGATCAATATAAGCGATAAAGGTTACGCAGCGCTCTTTGGTAAAGAGGTCAAAAACGAAGGCTTCATCAAAGCAACCCTTGGCAAAGTAGAACTTGTCGGTGCTAAAGAAGTCACTTTAAATCTCAATGGCAATTCACTGGTCAACCTCAAAGTCGATAAAGGTGTTTTAGATGCGCTCGTTGAAAACAAAGGTGCTATCTACGCCGATGGTGGCGAAGTCTACTTAACCACCAATGCGGTCAATGAACTTTTAAAAGGTGTCGTCAATAACACAGGCATCATCGAAGCCAACTCCATCGATGACATCACTGGTAAAGTTGAACTGTATGCACATGGTGGAGCTTTACATGTAAACGGAACGATTGAAGCTGAGGGTGGGTTTGTAGAGACTTCTGGAAAATCTTTACATGTAGAAGACTCAACCATCATCAAAACCAAAAAATGGTTGCTTGACCCAGATAATGTTACCATCGATAATAGTGCGGGTGACATTGGTGATGCAACCGTCGGTGCAACAGCGATTCAAAATGCCTTGGGTATGGCTGACATAGAACTACAAGCAACCACCAATATTACCGTCAATGAAAATATTACTTGGAGTACAGACAAACAGTTAACATTATCAGCCGATAGTATAAATGTCAACAAAACCATCGAAAATACCAACACAACAAACGGTGGTGTCTACTTCAAGGCAGCTAATGTACGCGATAAAGTCGTCTTTGGAACAGATGGTAAAGTCATCATCCACAATGTCAACCAACTTCAATGGATGAATACAGCACTGGCTGGAAAGTACGAACTTGGAAGCGATATAGACGCAAGTGTGACTTCTGGTTGGAATGAAAGTAAAGGGTGGATGCCTATTGTTAATATAGAAGGGGTCGGTGGGTATGCTACTTATTATGGCTTTACAGGAACCTTTGATGGGCTTGGGCATACCATCTCAAACTTATTTATCAATGACGCAACAAAAGACTATGTAGGACTTTTTGGAAAAACAGATCATGCTACGATAAAAAATGTTGGCTTGGTCAATGTTAATATTGTAGGCCACAATTATGTAGGTGCTTTAGTGGGGATAAATGATTACTCAACCATTCAAAACGCTTATGCTACAGGTGTAGTATCTGGTAGCCAGGATATAGGTGGTTTGGTAGGTCAGAGTGCTAACACATCAAAAATCGAAAACTCATACGCTATAGTAGATGTAACTGGAACTTATAGCATTGCAGGTGGATTGGTAGGAAGCAATGGAGGAACTATAGAAAACTCCTATGCCTCAGGAACAGTAACTGGAAGCATTAGTTATGTGGGCGGTTTAGTGGGATATAGCGCAGACACTATCACAAACTCTTACTATGACAAAGATACCAATACAGTTGCTACTATGGGAGATATAGGTTTAGGAAAAACAAAAAGTGAGATTATCGCCCTTGCAAAAACACATTGGAGTGATACTTTTTGGGCAACTTCGGGAAATAGTATTGAGGGTTATGCGACAGATATCATCGTCCTTCCAGTCCTAAAAACATTTTTTAAACCAACAGCAACGCTCTTTAATAGTGGCTATGGAACATCAGCAAACCCTTACACCATCACCAACTGGACACAACTGCAAAACATCAATAACAGCAATATCTTAACAAACAACTACTATTTCGCCCTCTCAAATAGCATAAACAACGCAACAGCAGACTACACAGCCCTAGCAAGCGCTACGGCAAATGGCGGTGCAGGTTGGAATCCTATTGGAAATGAAAACAACAACTTTACAGGAAACTTCAATGGAGCCAATCACACTATTGGCAACCTTTTTATCAATAGAAATACTACCGATAGAATAGGACTCTTTGGTTACACAGAAAATGCAACACTAGCAAATGTAGGCGTTACCAATGCAGATATAACGGGTCAAAGTTATGTTGGTATATTGGCTGGATGGGTCCATGGCGGTAGTGTCAACAATAGCTATACAAGCGGAACAGTAAAAACCAATTATGTCGCAGGAGGGCTTGTAGGTCAAAATCAATCTGCCATCGATCTTTCTTACTCCTTGGCACAGGTGGAAGGAGTTAACAGTTATATTGGAGGATTGGTAGGTTCAAATGAAGGAACTATCGCCAATTCTTACGCAACAGGAAAAGTTCTTGGCGGTGCTTCGAGTAGTATGGTCGGTGGACTTGCTGGTATCAACGCATGGAATCATAATACTATTACCAACTCCTATGCTACAGGAGAGGTAACTGGGGGTACAAATGTCGGTGGATTGGTGGGTCAAAATAATGGTGTAACCTTTGGTGCAACTATTTATCAGGGAACAATAGCCAACTCTTATGCGACAGGAAAGGTAACTGGGAATACTAATGTCGGTGGATTGATTGGCGAGAATCTAGGTGATATCAAAACCTCATACGCAATCGGTGAAGTATCGGATGGGACAAATGTTGGTGGGTTGGTAGGTAACAATACCATTACAGGAATGTATGGACCAACCACTGGCACAATCGACGCCGTCTCTTTTTGGGATACCGATACCTCTAAAAAAGAGACTTCCGCAGGAGGAACAGGTAAAACCACCGCTGATATGCAAACATTGACCACATTTACGGGTTGGAATATAGCAGGCACCAATGGAGCCTATCCAACGCTCACCTTTGGTGGGGCAACCATTTGGACAATGTCTCCTATAAATCTTTCCTATTCCCTAAGCAACCAAAACCGCACTTATAATGGCAGTATTTATAATCTTACAGATTTTTGGAGTGCCTCGTCCATCTTTGGTGCAAGTTACGCTTCATGGGTACTGGGAACTGACTACACCTTTATCTATAGTGGCAACAGCGCAACAGGGTTTAAAAATGCAGGAACCTACAGCAACATCACTATTGATATTCTTAAAAGCGGATACACCGAAGCGAGCACTGGCAATACCGTAGGAGCACTCACTATCGACAAAAAAGCGCTTACCATCACAGGAATCACCGCAAGTAATAAAACCTACGATGGACTCTTAACAGCTACAATCAACACGGCAAGTGTTACCAAAACAGGACTTATCGATGGAGACACATTAACGGTATCTTCAACTGGCGTCTTTGCCGATAAAAATGCAGGAACAGGTAAAACAGTCACACTCACCAATACTTACGCAGGAGCGGATAAAGATAACTACACCATCACAGACCAAACAACCACCACGGCAAACATCGACAAAAAAGCACTCACCATCACAGGTCTTAGTGCCGATAATAAAACCTACGATGGAACAACCAGTGTTGTGATGACGAATTGGGGAAGTTTAGCTGGCTTGGTGGGAACTGAAACCCTTAGCCTAGGTCACGGCACGGCTAGTTTTGACACGGCTACTGAGGGTAATGGTAAAACCGTCACTGCTATAGGCTACACACTCAGTGATGGAACAAATGGAGGAGTTGAGGGTAATTATCTGCTAGCAGCCAATACAGCTACTACGACAGCAAATATCACTGCTGTATCAACACCACCAGTAACACCACCAGTAACACCACCAGTAACTCCACCAACACAAGATATAACTCCGATTATCACGCAAATCATCAATGGTACAGCAACTATGACACATGTGATACTAACTTTCACACCGCCAACACCTCCTGTTCAAGCGCCACAGCAATTTAATGCAGGTGGAGCGAGGGTACAATTAGCCTCCGTTCCAAGTGGCGATACCCCATCACAACTCGTGGGAACACAAGAAGCAAGAGCGATGATACAAGGAGGGGAAGTAGGAGAGTTGAGAATCCCACTAGGGCAAAACTCAGGTATCCAACTCGTCAACGGTGGCGTTCATTTACCAGAAGGTTTAGAACAACAATTTTTCATGGCACAAAGATAAGGGAAACAGATGAAAACAAAAATGATACTATTATCACTTACCAGTGCGTCCTTTCTCGTTGGAGCAGCACCCACCATAGGAGACATCGAAAAACAAGTCCAAGTCCCTAAAGAAGTTGAAAAAGGGATGAACAATGTTATTCCAACTATTCCCACAGGCGAACTTAAACCCGTTATGAGCGATATGGGAGGGAAAAGCATTGAAATCAAAGGATTTAGTTTCAGCGGGGCTTTACATGTAAAGCCTGAAACACTGCTTTCTTTGATAAATTCTTACGCAGGTAAAAGCTATACGCTAGGCGAATTAGAAAAGATTGCTTCTTTGATTACCAAGAAATACAGAGAAGAAGGCTACTTCGTTGCACGAGCTTATATTCCTAAACAAAGTATGAGTGAGGGAATTCTTGAAATTGCCATCATTGAGGGAACCTATGGCGAGTTTAAACTCACCAATAACTCCTCAGTCAATCATGAAAAAGTTCAAAGAATGTTAGATGATGCAAAAGGAGATAATATCGTCTCTTCCAATACCCTAGAGCGAGCCATGCTTCTCATCAATGATACCCCAGGTGTCAAAGTCACAGGCGCAGATGTAATGCCCGGAGCGCAAGTAGGAACTTCAGACTTTGCTATTACCACAGAAGCCACCAATCCTTACAGCGGATATATCTTAGGCGATAACTATGGCTCTAAATATACAGGAAGATACAGAATAAATCTTGGACTAAGTGCGCTCTCTCCACTAGGATATGGCGATAAACTAAGCCTTAATGGCGTGGTGTCAACAACCAGTGATTTGAAAAATGGAAAAATCTCTTACGGCTTTCCGTTGATGGATAATGGATTAAGAGGAGAACTTAGTGCCTCTCATACGACTTATTCCTTGGCAGAAGACTATGCAGCCCTTGATGCCCTTGGAACTTCGACAACTTTAGAAGCCTCACTCTCTTATCCTATCATTCGAACAAGAACCCAGAGTCTGAATGTCTCTTTGTCTTATGCCCATAAGAATATGAAAGATGAAATCCAAAGTACTTCTACGGTTAATAAAAAAGAAGCTGATTTGGCAACACTTAGCGCAACCTATACCCAAAGTTGTCTTCTCTTTGGATTAGAAAGTAGTACTACTGCAACCCTTAATCTCATCCATGGTGATTTAAGCTTTAATGATATAGCTTCTCTTGCGCTTGATAAAGCAGGAGCACAAACCAATGGAGAATATACTAAACTAAGCGGAACTATCGAAAAAGCCATTGCCTTCAATCCAGAATATTCTCTTACCACAAGCTTGAGATTTCAAAAAGCATTGGGCAATAAAAACTTAGATGGCAGTGAAGACTTCTCTTTAGGTGGCGCTTATGGGGTAAGAGCATTCCCAGATGGCGAACACTCTGCTGAGAATGGCTATATCTTTGGAGTAGAACTCTTTTATGCACTTCCAAGTTATGAAGGTATAAACCACAAAGTAAGTCTCTTTGCAGATACGGGATATGCCAAAATGGAAAATCCACTCGCAACATCGCAAAGTAGACACCTAAGTGATATGGGCCTTGGTTATCAAGCATCCTATAAAGACTTCTTTACAAAAGCGCAAATTGCCAGAGTCATTGGCGGTGAAAAAGTTGAAAGTGAGAGCGAACACGCTACGAAATTACTTTTACAGATTGGTTGGATTTACTAGGTTCTTTTCTTTACATGTAAGGCTTAAAACCTTACATGTAAAGTTCTTTTGATATCATTCCCACATTAACTTCACAATTATTTTCTACAATATACCAATAATTTTTGAGGTTTAAAGGAATTTATCATGCATTTAAAACACATTTTTGCGTTACTTTTAGCCGTGAGTACTTTTATCTTACCTTCTACCTTAAGTGCGTCTGATTTTGAGTGGCGACTTAACCTTAATCTTCGTTCTCATTCTGACCCTTACGGTTATCGCTATGGGCTTGTTAATCGTTTTGCGATGGATGAAGCTGATGTCATGCTCATTTTAAATCGCGTTTATGAGCCAGCCGATGCGTATATGATATTTCGTTTAGCAGAGATTTCAGGACTATCGCCTGAGTATATTTTGAATGTCTATTATGAAAGAAGGCAGTATGGATGGTCTGACATAGCACTTTTTCTAGGTATTCGCTCAGATAGACATGATTTGATTATCTTAAGAGAGAGACATGATATGCGAGATGTTTACTATGAGTACAATCATAAACGCAAAGAGCGCTATGAAGAGCGTTATGTGCCCCAACCTCCAAAGCATTATGCACCTGTACCGCAAAGACATGAACAGCCTCGCCATAAACCAGTGCCCATTGTTCAAGAGCGACACAAGCCAAAAAAACATGAGCCCCAAAGAAACCCTGAACCACCACGCCCGAATGATAGGCATGATGACAACAGAAGACATTAGTAATAATGTCTATATCTTACATGTAAAGATATTTTGATACTATTACAGTTCTAAAGGACTATGGAATGGAAAGAATTAAAAATATCGCTTGTTTTTCAAAGCTCAATGATGAACAACTTGAAAAGTTGAAAAAAATCTCTGTGGTAAAAAAGTATAACGCCAAAGAGATTTTATTTTACGAAGGCGATACGCCTATCTATCTGTATGTTTTATTGCAAGGAACACTTAAGGTTTACAAGACTAACCACAAAGGTCAGCAGATTTTTTTGCATCAGTTTTATCCTGGTGGATTGGTGGCGGAACTGGCGCATTTTGAAAATATCCCTTATCCTGCTACGGCTGAATTTACGAGCAATAGTGAGGTTTTGAGGATTGATTATGCGGCGCTTGAAAAAGATTTTTTTAAAAATCCTGAGATTTCGATGGAAATCATCAAGTCACTCATTGCTAAGCATAGGATTCTTATCGATATTATCCAAAAAGAGGTGGTTTTAACCGCTGATGCAAAAATTGCGAAGTTTATCCTTGAAAATGGAGAGCTTTTTGCCACGCTTAAAAATACGCAAATAGCCTCAATTCTAAATATCACCCCTGAAACACTCTCAAGGACACTGAGTCGTTTTAAAGTTTCTGGGTGGATTGAAATGAATGATAAACATGACATTCACATTCTTGATAAAATGGCACTCGAAGAGATGCTCTAAAGAAAGGAAATTCTCCCTTTCACTCTTTTTTCCTTGACATAAGTCAATGTTTTTTTTCGCCATTCTTTATACAATTCCTCTTAACTTTTATTATGCTATTTAATTAAATTAAAATTAATAATAGGAGGTTTTTTGTTTGGGTGTTATGAGGATACATAAACTTTGCCTATAATGGCAAGGCTTTAGCGCCTCAGTGGCTAGCGTAGATTTGGGAGCTTCGCTTTCAAATCGTAATTGAAAATGGAGGGGAATGTGAAAAAAAATAAATTCCTTGTGTACGGTGCATTATTCGTATTTGCGATTGCGATTGGATTATTTATCTATGTGATAAATGTTTCAAAAGCGTTGTCGTATCTCTCAAGTGACCCTAAAGCCTGTATTAACTGTCATGTTATGAATACAGAGTATGCAACATGGCAACATAGCTCTCATGCGGAGCGTGCGGGTTGTATCGATTGTCACTTACCACGAGATAATATGGTTAATAAGTATGTTGCAAAAGCACGAGATGGTTTTAACCATACGGTGGCTTTTACTTTCAATACTTACAAGAACGCTATCAAAATTAGTGATGATGGCGCGAAAAGAGTACAAGAAAATTGTATTTCTTGCCATGCGAGTATAGTTTCTACATTGGTAAAAGATAGCGATCTTAATCACAAGTTTGATGATCCATCTGTGGCTACGGGAAGACGCTGTTGGGAATGCCATAAGGGTGTACCACACGGATTAGTTCGCGGTTTGAGCACTACGCCTAATAATCTAGGCGTTAAAGAAGTAAAGTAAAAGGAGAATGGAATGATGAAGTTTAAATTATTACTTGTTGGCTCTTTGATTGCTATTGGGGCAATGGCACTTTTAGCGGCAAATGTTAATGAGAAAGAAAAAGAAAGAGTTGAGCTTAACAAAGCACCTTCAAGTGCTGGAATTGCTGGTAAAGAGAAAAGTGAAGAGTGGGCAAAGTATTTCCCAAGACAGTATGATTCTTGGAAAAAGACAAAAGAGGGCGATGAGTTAACCGATATGTTGGATAAAAAACCTTATCTTGCTGTTGCGTGGGCTGGTTATGCTTTCTCTAAAGATTATAATGCTCCACGAGGTCATTATTACGCTGTTCAAGATAATATTAACTCTTTAAGAACAGGTGCTCCAGTGGATGCTAAAACAGGACCACTTCCAACAGCGTGTTGGACTTGTAAATCTCCAGATGTTCCAAGATTGATTGAAGAAGATGGTGAGTTGGAGTATTTTACAGGCAAATGGGCAAAATACGGCGCACAAGTGGTTAACTCAGTCGGTTGTGCAACTTGTCATGATGACAAAACTGCTCAGCTTTCAGTGCGTGTTCCACACTTAAATCGTGGCTTAGAAGCAGCAGGACTTAAGAAGTTTGAAGATTCAACGCATCAAGAAAAACGCTCTTTGGTCTGTGCGCAATGTCATGTTGAGTACTACTTCAAAAAGACAGATTGGACAGATGCTAAAGGTGTAGCAAAAACAGCAATGGTCGTAACCCTTCCTTATAAAAATGGAACAACCGTTGAAGGCATGGAAAAATACTATGACGATATCAATTTCTCAGATTGGACACATAGTATCTCTAAAACCCCTATGATTAAAGCGCAACATCCTGATTGGGAACTCTGGAAAACAGGTATTCATGGACAAAAAGGTGTTTCTTGTGCGGATTGTCACATGCCTTACACTCAAGAGGGTGCAGTTAAATACTCAGACCACCAAATCGGAAATCCTTTAGCCAATATGGATAAGAGTTGTATGAACTGCCATAGAGAAAGTGAAACTAAGCTCAAAGGTATCGTAGCTCAAAAGTTCGAGAGAAAAGAGTTGATGATGGACTTGGCTTTTGACAATATCGGTAAAGCACACTTAGAGACAGGCGAAGCTATGAAACTTGGCGCAACTGATGCCGAACTCAAAGAAATCAGAACACTTATTCGTCATGCACAATGGAAAGGTGATATGGCTATCGCAGGGCACGGCGCATTCTTCCATGCTCCTGAAGAGTTATTAAGACTTCTAGGTGTGGCAAATGACCAAGCACAACAAGCGAGAATTAAACTGGTCAAAGTCTTAGCAAAATACGGTGCGATAGACTATGTAGCGCCAGATTTTAGTTCTAAAGAAAAAGCACAAGGCTTGGCTAAAGTCAATATGGCTGAACTTGCTGCTGAGAAAATGAAGTTTAAACAAACTTTAGAGCAAGAGTGGAAAAAAGAGGCAAAAGCTAAAGGAAGAGCAAATCCTGAGCTTTACAAAGATGCCGATACAATCGATAACGGTAAGTCTGTTTGGAATAAAAAATAGATTTTCACAAAGAGAAGAGAGAATTTCTCTCTTCTCTTATGTTATACTAGAAATTCTATCGAGCATTTCTAGTATAACATAGGGAGAAATAGTTTGTTTTATAAATTTTTGAGTTCCTTTTATGTTACGATGTGCCTACTTTTCATTTTGGCACTTGGTGCTGCGATAGCTACTTTTGTGGAAAATGACTTTGGTACATTTGCCGCAAGAGCAAGTGTTTATAACGCCCTATGGTATGAAATCATCCTCTCTTTAAGTGCCTTAAATATCCTTTTTGTCTTACACAAAACAAAACTCTATCGCCACCTTCCTCGTTTTATCTTTCACCTCTCTTTTGTCATTATTTTGATAGGCGCAGGACTCACCCGCTATCTTGGCGTTGAGGGAGTGATGAAAATCCGTGAGGGTAGTGTCTCTGCCGTCATTTTTTCAGCCGATAAAAACAAAGAAATCACCCTTCCTTTTGCGCTCAAACTTAATGATTTTGAGCTTACGCGTTACTATGGAAGTAAATCCCCCTCGGAGTATAAAAGTTTAGTCACGGTGTTGGATGAGAAAAATGGAAAATCATTTGATTTTACGATTTTTATGAATCACACACTGGTCTATAATGGCTATAAATTTTTCCAGACTTTTTATGACCCTGATGAAAAAGGAACTATCCTTTCAGTGAGTTATGACCCAGGGGTTGAGGTGACTTATGTGGGGTATGCGCTTTTGTTTTTGGGACTTATCCTCAACTTCTTTGACTCCAAATCGAGGATTAGAAAGCTCATATCAAAAGTGAAAAATAGTGCCTTGTCACTTTTGATATTAGTTGCTATTATGGGACAAACACCACTTTTTTCCAGTAGTGAGTACATCGATACTTATATGAGTGAGCACCAAAAAAATTCTAAAGAACTTAGCGTTGCTTTTGGCAAACTGGTTGTCCAATCACGCATGGGTCGGATGAAACCTTTTGATACGCTCTCCCATGAAGTGCTCTACAAGCTTAGTGGTAAAAATGCGCTTTATGGCATGGATGCCAATCAAATCATGTTAGGGATGTTTAGCCACCCAAAACTATGGAAAAAAGTAGACCTTATTAAAGTTAAAACACCTAAACTTAAAGTACTTATCGGGATTGATGAGGCTCAAAATTTGGCTTCTTTTGAAGATTTTTTCAAAGGTGGAAAGTACAAACTCGAAACATTGGTCGAAGAAGCTTTAGCGATGAAACCCTCACAGCGAGGTACTTTTGAAAATGACATTATCAAAGTGGATGAACGCCTTAGCATTTCATTTATGGTCTATTATGGCTCTTTGTTTAAACTTTTTCCTTTAGTTGAAGATAAAAACAACACATGGTTGGGTTTCCCCGATATGTGGGAAAAACTACATGGCGAGGAAGGCGATGCGTTAAGAGAAAGTGGACAAAAATTTGCCGATAATTTATTTGCAAGAGATTACGCCAAAGCACTCTTACATGTAAAGAATTTTGAAGCCTATCAGCAAAAGTATGGACAAGCCATTATGCCCTCAAAAAGTGCCATTTCGTATGAGATATTGCTCAACAAAGCCATGATTTTTGAGCGACTTACTTTGGCGTATGTTGGTTTTGGAATGTTGCTTTTAGTCATCGCTTTTGGGCGAATATTTTCACAAAAATTCTTTACATGTAAGCTTGATAAACCACTTTTTTATCTGGTCTCTTTACTTTTTTTAATCCACACTTTTGGGCTTGGAGCAAGATGGATAGTCAGTGGTCATGCGCCTTTTAGTGACACTTACGAATCCATCGTTTATATCGCGTGGTCGTGTTTGCTCTTTAGTGTGCTGTTTTTACGCAAATCACTCTTTGCACTCGCAGGTTCGGTGATGATGGCGGGGATTTTTATGTTTGTAGCGCACCTTGGGCATATCGACCCTGAGATTACCAATCTTGTGCCTGTTTTGAAGTCCTTTTGGCTCAGTATCCATGTTTCTATCATCACGGCGAGTTATGGATTTTTAGCGCTTGGTTGTGCGCTTGGGTTTATCACGCTGATTC